>NZ_JBEZGJ010000109.1:0-24983 GCF_040649965.1 Micromonospora sp. NPDC048843 | reverse complement strand
GTACCGGTTGTTCAGCACCAGCGAGGGTGGCACCGGGTTGCTGGACGAGCGGTTGGCCGGCGTCAAGCCTGACCGCCCAGAGCGGGTCGGGCTCCGGCGAAACCCCGAAGGCCGACTACACCGAACGCGCCCACGTCCAGGCGTACCCCTCGTCTTCGCAGGAGCTGGCGGCCTCGCAGAGATCCAGCGGGCGGAAGGTGTCGACCATGACGGCCAGCTCGTCGAAGTAGTCAGCGCCGATGGAACGCTCGGCGGCACCCGGCTGGGGGCCGTGGGTGAAACCGGACGGGTGCAGGGAGATCGAGCCCTGTTCGATGCCGGAGCCGCGCCGCGCCTCGTAGTTGCCCCCGGTGTAGAAGAGCATCTCGTCGGAGTCGACGTTGTGGTGGTTGTACGGCACAGGGATCGACTGCGGGTGGTAGTCGACCTTGCGCGGCACGAACGAGCAGATGACGAAGTTGGGGCCCTGGAAGGTCTGGTGCACCGGCGGGGGCTGGTGGATGCGGCCGGTGATCGGCTCGAAGTCGTGGATGGAGAACGCCCACGGGTAGAGGTGCCCGTCCCAGCCGACCACGTCGAACGGGTGGTGGGCGTAGACGTAGCGGGTCCAGCCGCGCCGGTGCCGGACCAGCACCTCGACCTCCTCGCCGTCGACGAGCAGCGGGGCGTCGGGGCCGCGGACGTCCCGCTCGCAGTACGGCGAGTGCTCCAGGAACTGGCCGCGTACGGAGAGGTAGCGCTTGGGCGGACCGATGTGCCCGGACGCCTCGACGGCGAGCAGTCGGACGGGCTGGTCGCCGGTGGGCACGAGCCGGTGGATGGTCGAGGTGGGGATGACGACGTAGTCGCCGGCGACAGCGTCCAGCACCCCGAACGGGGACTCGACCCGCAGGGTGCCGGACTCGACGTAGAGGCAGTGGTCGCCGGTGGCGTCGCGGAACAGCGGTGAGGGTCGGTCGGCGAGGACGTAGCCGATCCGTACGTCGTCGTTGGCGAGCAGGTACTGCCGGCCGAGGATGGGGTCGGAGCCGCCGGTGCCCAGTTTGTGGGTGCGCAGGTGGCGGGGCTTGAGCGGCAGGTTCGGTGCCCGGGTGAACGCGGGCGGGGTGAACTCGTCGGCGGCCAGGATCGCTGTTGGCGCGTACCGGTGGTAGAGCAGGGACGAGTCGGAGGAGAAGCCTTCCTGGCCCATCAGCTCCTCGGCGTAGAGGCTGCCGTCGGGCTGCCGGAACTGGGTGTGGCGCTTGCGCGGCACCTCGCCGACGCTGCGGTAATACGGCATCTCGCCTCCCGATAGTTCCCGTTCACCGGCCGAAGGCGTCCGATAATCGGACGCTGTTGTCCGTTCCTCGTAGCGTCCCGTACATTCTTGTTCCGTGTCAACGCAGGTGCCAGCACTCCTCCACGGCCTGGTGGACGACGCCGCCGTCTTCCCACCGGGCAGCGCCGCGCTGCACGACGCCCTGGCTGCCCATCGCCAACACCGCGCCGCCTGGTACGCCGACCTGGTCGGCCCGTTGCTGATCCCCGCCTCGGACGTGGCCGCCGGTGCGCTGAGCGGACTCGTCGACCCGGGCGAGGGTCTGGTGGTCGGCGTGATCGGCGACACCGGGATCGGGAACCTGCCGTTCGCGCTGTCGTTTCTCGCTCCCGACGGCGTCACCGCGCGTCAGGTCGAGGTGGCGGTCGCCAAGCGCGGCGAGGACCCACTGCCCGGCATCGCCGAGTTGCTGCGGCTGACCGACGCGCTGCCGGGCGTGGAAACCGTCTACGCCGAACTGCCGCTGACCTTCGGGCTGATGGGCGCACTGGACGCGCTCGTCGCCGCGCGGGCCGACGGGGTGCCCATCGCGGCCAAGTTCCGCACCGGCGGCCTGGCCGCCGAACTCTTCCCCACCCCGACCGAGCTGGCCACAGTGATCTGCGCCTGCCGGGACCGGGGCCTGCCGTTCAAGCTCACCGCCGGGCTGCACCAGGCGATCCGACACCTGGACCCGGAGACCGGGTTCACCCACCACGGCTACGCGAACGTGCTGGCCGCGACCCTGGCCGCCGCCGCCGACGGTGACGGTGTGCGCTCCGTCGCCGAGCTGCTGACAGTGGTCGACCCGCGCCCCCTGGTGGAGCGCGCGACGGCACGGCTGGACCGGCCTCGCCCCCTCTGGGTGGGCTTCGGCTCGTGCAGCATCCTGGAACCACTGACCGATCTGATCCGGCTTGGGCTGGTGAACGGGGGCTACGACGCATGACCTGGGTGACCGGCGCCGACGGTTCGCCGTACGGGGTGACGAACCTGCCGTACGGGGTGTTCCGGCAGAACGGGGGTCCGTCGCGGATCGGTGTACGCATCGGGTCCTGGGTCTTCGACCTCGCGGCGGCCGAGGCCGCCGAGCTGGTGCTGGCCGCCGGCACGCTGTGCCGGCCCGTACTCAACGACTTCATGGCCCTGGGTCGTCCGCAGTGGACGGCGGTACGGCAGCGGATCACCGAGCTGCTCACCGACCCGGCGCACCGGGCCGCTGTGGAACCGCTGCTGGTGTCCCTCGACGACGTGGAGCTGCTGCTCCCCGTCGAGGTGGCCGACTACGTCGACTTCTACTCATCCGTTCACCACGCGTCGAACGTCGGGCAGATCTTCCGCCCCGGCCAGCCGCCGCTGCTGCCCAACTGGAAGCACCTGCCGATCGGCTACCACGGGCGGGCCGGCACTGTTGTCGTCTCCGGCACGCCGGTGACCCGGCCGACCGGGCAGCGGGCCTCCGCCGAGGGCCCGGTCACCGGCCCATCGGTACGCCTCGACATCGAGGCCGAGGTGGGCTTCGTGGTGGGGGTGCCCAGCGCGTTGGGCGATCGGGTCTCCGTGGACGACTTCGCCGACCACGTCTTCGGGGTGGTGCTGGTCAACGACTGGTCGGCCCGGGACATCCAGGCCTGGGAGTATCAGCCGCTCGGCCCGTTCCTCGGTAAGTCGTTCGCCACCTCGGTCTCGGCCTGGGTGACGCCGCTGGACGCCCTCGCCGACGCCTTTGTGCCGGCCCCCGACCAGGACCCGCCGGTGGTGGACTACCTGCGGGACGTGCCGCACCTGGGCCTGGACCTGCACCTGGCGGTCGAGTGGAACGGCGACCAGGTCAGTGAGCCCCCGTTCGCCACCATGTACTGGACCCCCGCGCAGCAGTTGGCACACCTCACAGTCAACGGGGCTTCGCTGCGCACCGGTGACCTGTACGCCTCCGGGACCGTCTCCGGCCCGGACCGAGGACAGGTCGGCTCCTTCCTGGAACTGACCTGGGGTGGCGCCGAGCCGGTCACTGTGGGTGGCGAGAGCCGTACCTTCCTCAACGACGGCGACACGGTGACCATCACCGCCACCGCGCCCGGCCTGGACGGCACCACCATCGCCCTCGGTGAGGTGTCCGGCACGGTTCGCCCGGCCCGGTAGAACCGGGGCTGCGGGCCCGGTCCATCTAGCGGCTTCCTTTGTCGAGTCGGATTACCGCGACCTCTCCGGAGCGCTCTGACCATCCGGTCTTCGAGTCGTCTCGTTCACGGGACTCTTGATCGCACAGCGGGTGCGATCAAGAGCCCTCGTTGCGCCGTTGGTCACGCGGATCAAGTCGTCCCACACGGGCCGGGCCACGCCCGGCACGTCGGTGGGGCAATCCCGACGCACACGGAGGTAACGACGATGCACGATCTTGCGGGCGCGGTCTGGCGTACCAGCAGCCGCTCAAACGACCAGGGGCTCTGCGTGGAAGTGGCGGACAACCTGGTCGACGTCCATGGTCTGGTCGGAGTCCGCGACTCCAAGGACCAGGCCGGTCCCACACTCGCGGTCAGCCCGCCGGGGTGGACAGCGTTCATCGGAGCGATTCGGGCCGGTCGCTTCGAGCGCTGACCGGCGCTTCGGCGCCGGTCGACGACGACCGGTGCCGAAGCGACCGCCCAATCGGACAGCGTGGCCCCCGGGTGGCGGAAATTCCGCTCCGGGGGCCCCGTCCGGCCCTCACTCCGCGTACCGTCGGGGACACGGGAGGGTGGCATGTCGACGGTGGCGATTACCGGGATCATCGAGGCGCACGCCGTCGATGTCTGGCGTCTGCTGACCGATCTGCCCGGCCGTGCGGCCCGGTTGACAGCAGCGGGCCCGATCGAGGTGCTCACCCCGGGTTCGTTCGGGCCGGGCACCTCCTGGCGCGAGGAACGGGTCCAGCCGGGCGGTGGCACGCTGACCGAGGAGTTCCTGGTGGTCGAGGCGCTCGCACCGCAGCGACTGGTGCTCTGTTCCTCCGGCACTGGCGCGGACTACCGCATCACGTGGAGCCTGCGGCCGGTCCGCCGCCGTCGTCGGGGTTGCACGGCGATCACCGTCACCCACGAGGCGGTGCCTACCGCTCCGTACGGTCGGGTGGTGGCGCTGCTGCTTGGCGGCCTGGCCGCGCGGGCGGTCGAGGCGGCGCTCTGGCGTGATCTCGCCGACCTTGCCGTCGCGGCCGGTGCCGCCGGCTCCGTCGAAGCCGCCTGAGCGCCAGGCGGTCGGCCCGCGCCATGACCTGAACGGGGTCCGGCCCCCTCCGCTGGGTAGGGTGCCGGGCGGAGGTGCGGCATGAGGTTCCCGAGAGGCCGGCGACGGCTAGCGATCGTGGTCGCGGCGCTGCTCGCGACGGCGGCCGTCGTGGTCATCGTCCACCGGGTCCTCGCACCGGCAGAGGTGAGCACCGTGGCGCGGGCCGACTATCCGGCCCCGGCCCGACCTGCTGCCGGAGTGATCGGTCGGTTGCCAGTCGCCCCGTTGATCGTCGACGGGAGACTGCGGGTGTACGCTGCACACCGCCAGGTCTACGCCGATCGGCCGGTCGACGGCCGGTACCGGACCAGCCCGTACTGGTCGTACCGGCGGTGGCCGGCTGAGCTGACCGGGGTGGTGGCCAGCGGCAGCACTGTGGTCAGCCGCTGGTCCGACGGGCAACTCGTCGCACTCGACGCCCGGACCGGCGGGGTGCTCTGGCGAGCCGACGGCCCGGAGCCCGTAGAGAGCACGGCGCCGGTGCGTCGTACCTGGGCGGCGACCGTCTGGGATGCGCCGGGGCTCCAGCTCACCGACCTTCCCGACGGGCGGATCGTGCTGGTGGTGACCGGGGATTCCCAGGCGCGTGGGGTCGAGCTGAGCGGCGGCCGGGAGCTGTGGCGGGTCGAGCTGCCCGGCAGGTGCCGTAGCGATGTCGGCACCAGCGCCACAGGGCTGCTGATCGGTCTGGACACCTGCGCCGGGGCGGCCACTGTCGAGTTCCGCGACGCGGCGACGGGCGAGGTACGTGAGCGTTGGCGACCGCCGGGCGGCCCGGACGGGTTCGTGGTGACGCCGCTCGGCTGTCGTACCGGCCTGTCGGACTGTCTGGGGTTGCGGACCGCGGGGCCGGGTGGCGAGGGCGGTCGGGGTTGGTTGCTGGCTGCCGGATCGCCGGTCGCCGCCCCCGCGTTGGACCCGGCCGGCGCCGCGCTGGTCGGTGAGCAGTCCGTCGCCGTGGTCGACGGGGTCGTGGTGGGTCGATCCGCGCGTACGGGCACCGAGCTGTGGCGGTCCGCGGGCCTGGGCACGGCCCGGGTGCTGGCCGGGCAGCCTGGCCGGGTGCACCTGCTGACCGAGGCGAACGATCTGGTGACGCTGGACCCGGTGACCGGTAGGCAGTTGTCCCGCTTCGTGCTCAATGTCGGCTCGGACGGGACCGGCTGGGCGCCCGGGGCGCTGACGGCCGAGGACGGGTTCGTCGCGATCGAGCGGCTCCGAAGGCCGGTCGACCCCACCGGCGACGACCGGCGCTACTACTACACCGGCGAGACGGTGATTCTGGCCGCCACCTGATCGTGGTGTCTTCGGCCGCGGAACACCGAACCATTCCATTCCCTTTGTCGTGAAAGGGTACGTTTTTCACGGTTCAGGTTTCCGGTGGAAGGGGTCGGCGCATGGCCAGGACAGCAGCCAACTACCTAGTGGGTGGCGCGCTCGCCGCCACCGCGAGCCTGGCGTTGGCGGTGTCGCCGGTGCTGGCCGCCGATCCCGCCTCGGCGCGGGGGCTCAACGCCGTCCGGGCCGAGCCGTCGGCGGACACGGGCGTCACCTTCGAGATCCTGCCGGCTACGCCGACACCCACGCCGACGCAACCGGGGCCACCCACGCCCACGCCGACGCAACCCACGCCGGCACCGCCTCAGCCCACACCCAGCCACGGGGGCCAGCTGCCGGTCACCGGTTCGGGCGGGTCGACGTTGCTGCTCAGCGGGCTGGGCGTGACCCTGCTGATCGTCGGTTGGCTCGCTGTCCGGCGTCGGCGCCCGGTCTGACGTACGACCGCCGCCGGCGGCTGGTGGAAGCCGCCGCCGGCGGTCCGGTGCTCGGCCGTCGGAGTGGGGTCACCGTCCGGCGGGAACCCGCTCCCGTGGCCTGCCGGTGGGGGGTCGGGGAGACCGACGGGACCGGCGGACCACCACCGCGAGGCCGGTGATGAGCAGCAGGCCGGCAACGGCGGCCCCCACGGTCCAGACGGATGCCATCCGGGAGATGACGCTGCCCCGCTTTCCGACCTGGCCTGGATCAGGGAACTGGATCTGCGCGGTGACGCTGCGCTTCACCATGCCACTCTCCAGGTTGACCTCGACCTTCCAGGGCCCGTTCGGCAACGTGGCCGGGAGTCGGGCGACGACCTGCCCGGAGGCGCCCGGCGCCAGCGTGACGCCCTGCCCCACCGGAAACGGGCCGGCCCGACTGCCGGCCGGGCCGTCGGTCAGGGTGACAGCGCCGGTGAGGTCGATGGCACGGCCTCCGGTGTTGTTGACCTGGACGGTCAGCGACGGCTCGCCCTCCGGGCTGCGGGCCGGGCGTACCTCGCCGATCGAGAAGTCGGAGGCGGGTTCGCCTCCGGGCCCGATGTCGAGGTACATCCGGACTCCGACCCGGTGGACCTGCATGATCTCGCCGCCGGCCCGGGGCGTCGAGGCGGTGGATGCCCAGACCACCCCGTACCGCTCGCCCCGAGAGGCGTTCGGCGGCACGGTGACCGTCGCTCGGACCCGGGTCTCTTCCCACGGTCCCAGCTCGACGGAGCGCTCGTCGAGGGTGATCCAGGAGGTCAGCTCGTTCTCGGCGCGTCCCTCGCCGAAGCGGAACGCCGCAGCCTCCAGGGTCGCGGCCGCCGGATACACGTCGACCCGACGGGTCTGGTCGGTGCGGTTGACGATCAGCAGTTGCCGCTTGATGGTGATGCCCGGCGGTAGGTGGTCGACGATGTAGCGCAGCGCCCGGGGGTCTGCGCGGCGCTCGGTCGGGGCTTCCAGCAACCGGATCCCGATGGTGCCGTCGTCCGATCCCGCTTCCGGTTCGACCGCGCCGGCCCGGGTCGACAGACCCGGACCGGCGAGGCAGAACAGGGCGAGGGCGACCGCGATGGTCGACCGCCCCCGGCGGCTACGCCACCGAATGTGTCACCGTGCCGGTGTAAACGCCCGCAATGCTGTCCAGCGGGACGTTGACGTCCAGGGTGGGGTTCCAGCTGGCGGTGTTGCCGCCGGTGCCGCCGCTGTGGGTGAACGCGGTGAGCGGGGTGACGCTGGAGAGCGGCTGGGCGTCGCCGGCGGTGGCCTGCCCCGGCGTGAAGGTGCCCGTGCCGGTGGTGGCCGTCGCCGGGCCGGACCAGTAGTCGATCTCCTCGGGGAGAACCGTCTCGGGCGGGGAGCCGCCGCCGGTCTGGAAGACGCTCGCGGTCACCGAGGCGACCCAGGAGGCGTCGGCAGCGCCTCGCGAGTCGGTGACCGTCACCACGCCGAGCTGGCCGGTGATGACCCCACCGGGGGCACCGTCACCGAGGTCGGCGGCGGCCGGCGCGTCGATGTCGAGGGTGCCGGCGAGTACCTCGAAGGTGACGGTGGTGGTGTCGGTGGGCGCGGCGGCGGCCGGCGTGGCGAGGAAGCCCACCATCGCCGCGGCGGCCGCCCCGGCAAGACAGATCTTGGCAGTACGCACTGTGGTTTACCCCGTTCTCGAAGTGAGCCGGACGCGATCCTCGGCACGTCTGGCTACTTCGCAAGATAGGGGCTAAGTGGGCACTTAAACGGACAAACAACTCATCTGTCACCACTTGGTCACAGGAGGTTCAGGCCAGCGCTGCCTCCGCAGCGGCCAGGAACGCGTCGTTCTCGGCCGGCGTGCCGATGGTGACCCGGACCCCGTCTCCGGCGAACGGCCGCACGATCACCCCGCGCGCCTCGCACGCCTTGCCGAACGCCACGGCCCGCTCGCCCAACGGCAGCCAGACGAAGTTGGCCTGGCTCGTCGGCACCTCGGGCACGAACTTGCGCAGCGCCTCGGTGACCCGGTCCCGCTCGGCGACGACAAGGGCGCAGCGGCGCTCCATCTCCGCCACCTGGGTCAGCGCGGCGAGCGCACCGGCCTGGGCCGCGGTGCTGCTGGAGAACGGGGTCGCCACCTTGCGGATGGCGGCGGCCACCACCGGCTGGGCGACCAGCCAGCCCATTCGCAGCCCGGCGAGCCCCCACGCCTTCGACAGCGTGCGCAACACCGCCACGTTCGGCCGGTCCAGGTAGTCGAGACCGTCCGGGACCTCCGCGTCGGTGACGAACTCCCGGTACGCCTCGTCGATGACCACCAGCACGTCGTCCGGCACCGCGTCGAGGAACCGGTCCAGCTCGGCCCGGCGCAGCGCCGTACCCGTGGGGTTGTTCGGGTTGCAGACGAAAATCACCCGGGTCCGGTCGGTCACCGCCGCGGCCATCGCCGCCAGGTCGTGCCCGTGCCCGGCGTCGTTGGGCACCCGCACGCTGGTCGCGCCGCTGGTCGCCACGATGATCGGGTACGCCTCGAAGGACCGCCACGAGTAGAGCACCTCGTCGCCGGGCAGGCAGGTGGCACGCACCAGGTGCTCGGCCAGCGCCACCGAACCGCAGCCGGTGGCGATCCGGTCGGCGTCCACCCCGTAGCGTTGGGCCAGCGCGTCCCGCAGCGCGACCACACCCATGTCCGGGTAGCGGTGCGAGGTGGTGATCGCCTCGGTGACCGCCTCCACCACTCCGGGCAGTGGCCCGTACGGCACCTCGTTGCTGGCCAGCTTGATGGCCTCCGGCAGGCCCAACTCCCGGGCCAGGTCGGCGGGGCTGCGCCCCGGCACGTAGCTGGGCAGCGCGTCCAGGTCGACGCGGGTCAGCCGCAGCGCCGGGTGGTGACGTCCGGAGTCGGTCATGGGGTGTCTCCCGGGGGCTGGTTACGGTCGTTCGAGGGGGCGTTATCGGTGTGTGGGGGGACTTCGACGACCACCGTCTGTGCGCGCTTGTCGTGCAGCGCCTGGCGCAGGGGGTGGTCGAAGAGGGGGGAAAGCGCATCGACCAGTTGCAGCACCAGGCCGAGCCCGGCGCAGTACCAGAGCAGAGTCGGCAGGCCCAGCGTGCTCCACCTGCTCAGCGCCCGGCGGACGCCCAGCGGCTGGTCGGCGGCCATCGGCACCGCCCGGATTCGCATCACCCGCTTGCCGACGGTCTGCCCGCCGGAGGCCATCGTCGGCACCTCGTACGCCAACCAGAGCGCGGTGGCGATCAGCAGGATCGCCACCAGCAGAGAATTGGCCTGCTCACTGGGCATCGGCAGGCCGTCGGCGGAGGTGTCGCCGCGCGCCGCGCGCCGGAAGACCTCCTGCCAGTACGGCGCCCACTCCTGCGCCCAGCGCCAGACGAACCAGCCGTTGACAACCACGTTCAGTGCGAAGACGAGGCCGAAGTCGATCAGGCGGGCGACCAACCGACGGCCGTAGCCGGCCAGCCGCAGGCCGTGCGGTCGCGGCTCGGGCGGTCGTCCGGGCCAGCCGGGGTGACCGGCCGGTGGCGCCCAGCCGGGAGGGGTGCCCTGCGGGGTCCAGCCCGGCGGGCCGCCCTGCGGACCCCAACCGGGAGGACCCGCCTGTGGTCCCCAGCCCGGACCGTGCCCCGGCTGCGCGCCGTGCCCCGGCTGCGCGCCGTACCCAGGAGGTGGGCCCTGCTGGGGCGACCAGCCCGGCGCGCCGGTGGCCGAGTCGGGGGTCGTCGACGCCGCGGGCGCGGCCGGGGTGACCGGCGCCGGCGGTGGCTCGGCCGGCGGCGGACCGTCCGGCGGGGTCGCGTCGACGGGAATGGGCGCACCGAGCCAACCCTCGCCGTCCCAGTAACGCCGGGTCTCGGTGTCGGCGGGGTCGACGTACCAACCAGGTTGAACGCTCACGCCATCGCTCCGCTTCGCTTCGCGACGGCGCGAGGCGCCACCCTACTGAGGCTGCTGGTTCGCTCGCTGCGCTCGCTCACTGGGACACCTTAACGACGACCGTCTGAGCGAACTTGTCGTGGAGGCACTGCTGCCACGGCTTGTCCCAGAGTTGCCACAACCCGTCCAGGTAGCTCAGCCCAGGGACGAAGCCAGAGAACTGCTGCACCAGGAACCGCTTCGCGGCGGCCCGGCGGTCGAGGGAGCGCGTCGGGTCGAGCGGCACGATCTGCAGCTTCATCATCTTCTTGCCGAAGGTCTGGCCGGTCTTGAACATCATCTCGACGTAGTAGACGTACGCGAGCACGAGCGAGATCACGATGATCCCGAGGTCCAGCCACAGCAGGGGCAGCAGGATTTCACGGAGATAGTCGGGCTCGCGGATCGAGCCGTCCGACGCGAACAGGGTGAGATCGGGCGCAACGACAACAAGGAAGATGATCGCCGCGGGCACCGCGAGCACCAGGCCGACCACCATGAAGACCGCGGCGTCGAGCAACATGGCCAGCAATCGATCGCTGAAGCTGGCCAGCGGCTGTCCGCCCGGGGTCAGCGTCGGAGGCGGGGCCACCGGTCGCTGTGGTCCGCCGTAGAACTGCGGCGGGGCGTACCCGGGTGGGGCGTACTGCGGCGGCGCGGCGTACCCGTGGGGGTGTGGGCCGGGCTGCGGCGCGAGGCCGCCGGCGGTGGGTTGGAACCCACCGGCCGGCGGCGTCGGGTACGACGGAGGTTGCGTCACGCTCGCAAGTGTTACAGGTTGCCGCGGGCTTCCTGCTCCCGCTCGATCGCCTGGAAGAGCGCCTTGAAGTTGCCCTTGCCGAAGCCCAGCGAGCCGTGCCGCTCGATCAGCTCGAAGAAGACGGTGGGACGGTCCTGCACCGGCTTGGTGAAGATCTGGAGCAGGTAGCCGTCCTCGTCCCGGTCGACCAGGATCTTGCGGGCCTTCAGCTCCTCGATCGACACCCGCACCTTGCCGATCCGCTCGCGCAGCTCCGGGTCGTCGTAGTACGAGTCCGGGGTGTCCAGGAACTCCAGGCCCGCCGCGCGCATCGCGTCGACGCTGGCCAGGATGTCGTTGGTGGCGACGGCGATGTGCTGCGCGCCCGGGCCCTGGTAGAACTCCAGGTACTCGTCGATCTGGGACTTCTTGCGGGCGATCGCCGGCTCGTTGAGCGGGAACTTCACCTTGCGGGTGCCGTTCGCCACGACCTTGCTCATCAGCGCCGAGTAGTCGGTGGCGATGTCGTCGCCGACGAACTCCGCCATGTTGGAGAAGCCCATCACCCGCTTGTAGAACTCGACCCACTCGTCCATCCGGCCCAGCTCCACGTTGCCGACCACGTGGTCGACGGCCTGGAAGAAGCGCTTCGGCTGGATGCCGGCGTCGATCATCGGCTGCCGGTCCACGATCGGGCCCCGGGCCACGAAGCCGGGCAGGAACGGGCCGGTGTAGCGGGACCGGTCGACGAGCGTGTGCCGGGTGTCGCCGTACGCGGCGATGGCGGCCATCCGAACGGTGCCGTGCTCGTCGGTCACCTCGTGCGGCTCGACGACGCTGGCGGCGCCCTGCGCGATGGCGTGCGCGTACGCGGCGTCCACGTTCGGGACCTCCAGCGCGATGTCGCTGATCCCGTCGCTGTGGCGGGCGACGTGCTCGGCGCCCTCGGCGTCCGGGCGCACGGCGCCGGTCAGCACGAACCGGGCCGAGCCGCTGGTCAGCACGTACTGGGCGTGGTCCCGGTAGCCCTGCTCGGGGCCGCGGTACGCCACGCAGGTCATGCCGAAGGCGGTGGAGTAGTAGTGGGCGGCCTGCTTGGCGTTGCCGACCAGGAAGTGCACGTGGTCGAGGCCCCGGACCGGGAACGGGTCGTGGCTGATGTCGTGGTCGACAGCGCCGACGAGCCGGTCGACGTCGACGTCCTCGGTCGACTGGGGTCGGTCGATCGCCTGGGTCATGGTGGGCTCCCTCGCGTACCGGCCGGCCTTGTGGGCCGCCGTGGTCGGTTCTTGTGGCGAGGATCGCTGCCTCGGCATCGAGTGGGCAACTGTTGGCGTAAATGCTGGTCAGGTTGCGCATTCGGTATGGTGTTCACTCATGAATGGTGAGCAGAATGTACAGCTCGACGCGCTCGACGTGCGCTTGATCGAACTGCTCGCCGAGGAGCCGCGGATCGGGGTGCTGGAGTGCTCCCGGCGGCTCGGGGTGGCCCGGGGCACAGTGCAGGCGAGGCTGGACAAGCTCGTCGAGCGGCGGGTCATCGAGGGCTTCGGCCCCGAGATCTCGCCGGCCGCGATCGGGTTCGGGGTGACCAGCTTCGTCACCCTGGAGATCAGTCAACGACACGGCCACGACCCGGTCACCGCTCACCTCGCCGCCATCCCCGAGGTGCTGGAGGCGCACACCATCACCGGCTCCAGCGACCTGCTCTGCCGGATCGTGGCCCGCTCCAACACCGACCTGCAACGGGTCATCGACCAGATCGTCTCGTCCGCCGGCATCACCCGCGCCTCGACGATCATCGCGTTGGCCGAGCAGATCCCCTACCGCACGCTTCCGCTGGTGCGCAGCGCTGTTCGGGCCGAGGGAAGGGCGCTCTAACACCTCCGAGCGCAGAAAGCGCGGCGACACGGCGGCGCGGGCGTACGGAAGATCCGTGATCGTGGCTACGGTGTGCGGGTGGCGAAGGGGAGCGTGCGCGGTGGGCTGCTGCTCGGCCTCGCCGTGGTCGTCGCGCTCGCCGCCACCGGCGTGTGGAACCCGTTCCCCGGCCTGTGGGACTGGGTCGATCGCAGCGAACCCATCTCCGAGCCCGACGTGGTCTGGCAGCAACGGGTCGGCGGCACTCCGCGCAGCGTGACCATTGCCGGCGACGCGGTCGTGGTCGAGCAGCGCACCCGGGTCGAGGCTCGCAGCCTGGCCACCGGCGCCCAGCTCTGGGAGCGCAAGGCCGACTGGGCGGCGGTCGCCGGCGGCGACCGGGACCCGGTCGTAGCCGTGGGCAAGCTCCTGGTCAAGGGGTACGAGCTGCTCGACCCGACGACCGGGGTGACCCGGCGGCGTGACGATGACGCGGTGGCCGTGTGGACGTACCGCAACCTGCTCCTCGACGCCAGGTGCACGGACGCCACCGACTGCACCCTCAGCGCCTGGGACCCGCGTGGCACGACGCCGCTCTGGACGGCCTTCCTGCCCGGAGTCCACAGCGGCCTGCTCGCCGACAACCCTGGTCTGCGCGGCACCCGCCGGCTCACCTCCACCCGGATCGACGACGGCGTGGCCGGGGCGGAGGCCGCGCCACCGCTGCTCGGCTTCCCGGTCGACGGTCGGGTCCACGTGGTCGACACCGCCACCGGCCGGGTGCTGCAGAACGTCGAGCCCGGCCGGGAGGAGCGGCTCTCCGTGGTGGGCGGCCGGCTGCTGCGGATCTCGGCCCGCTCCCAGGACGGCACCTGTTACTTCGCCATCTCCGCCCGGGACTCGGCGACCGGGCAGGAGGCCTGGCAGCGGGCCGGCATCAACCTGCGCACCGCCGACTCCGCCGGCTGCGTGCAGCGCGAGGACCCGCAGGGTGCGCGGAACGTGCTGATCGGCGTCGCCCCGGACGGCCGCGAGACGGTCATCGACGGGTACGACGGCCGGCTGCTCTGGGTCGGTGAGCCGGGCACCAAGCTGATCGCTGTGGACGACCGTTCGGCGGTGTTCCGGGCCGCCGACAAGCGCTCGGTCATCGCCCGCGAGCTGGGCACCGAGAAGGTTCTCTGGACGCGACAGGCCAGCGGCAAGGCCGGGGCCGCGCTCACCCCCTACGCGGCGGTGGTGGCCGATGAGAAGCCGTCCCGGCTGGCGGCACTGGACCCGCGCACCGGCCGGGAGTTGGCCGCCCTGCGCACCTCGGCGAACGCCCTCGCCGTCGGCTCACAGGGGATGATCATTGGTGAGGGGCGGGAGATCGGGTACGTCCGATTCGGCGCGTCCGGAAGCTCGCCCACCCGACCGCCCAGCGATGATGGGAATCCCGGGCCGGGCGGCCCTGGCCCCGGCGGGCCGAACGACGGCGACTGCGGGCCGAAGGGGGAACTCTGCCCCGACCCGGGCGGCGGCAAGGACGGCTGAGCGGGCGGTTCGTCCGAAGATCGGGATGGCGACCGGGCCCGGCACGCCCGGTGGATGAGAGCGGCGTCCCAGGACCCGCCCGGCGGGTGGGAGTGATCGACCGGTCTGCCCTAGGCTTGCCGCTCATGAGCAGTGCCGCCGCATTCTCGTACGCCCCTCTGCTGCCGACCGGCCCGGACCAGACGGACTATCGCCTGGTCACCGACGAGGGCGTGGACGTCGTACACGGCCCGGGAGGCCGTCGGTTCCTCACCGTGGAGCCGGCCGCGCTCACCGCGCTGACCGCCGAGGCGATGCACGACATCGCGCACTTCCTGCGTCCCGCGCACCTGGCGCAGCTCCGGGCGATCATCGACGACCCGGCCGCTTCGCCGAACGACCGGTTCGTCGCGCTGGACCTGCTGCGCAACGCCAACATCGCCGCCGGCGGTGTCCTGCCCATGTGCCAGGACACCGGCACCGCCATCGTGATGGGCAAACGCGGTCGACACGTGCTGACCGACGGTGCCGACGCGGAGGCCATCTCCCGGGGCGTCTACCAGGCGTACACCAAGCTCAACCTGCGCTACTCCCAGCTCGCCCCGCTGACCATGTGGGACGAGCGGAACACCGGCAGCAACCTGCCTGCCCAGGTGGACCTGTACGCCGAGGACCCGGACGGGCACCCCGACGCGTACAAGTTCCTGTTCATGGCCAAGGGCGGTGGCTCGGCCAACAAGTCGTACCTCTACCAGGAGACGAAGGCGCTGCTCAATCCAACGCGGATGATGCAGTTCCTGGAGGAGAAGCTGCGGCTGATCGGCACCGCCGCCTGCCCGCCGTACCACCTGGCCGTCGTCATCGGCGGCACCTCCGCCGAGTACGCGCTGAAGACCGCGAAGTACGCCAGCGCCAAGTATCTTGACGCGCTGCCGACAGCGGGTTCGATGAGCGCGCACGGCTTCCGTGACCTGGAGCTGGAGGCGGAGGTGCTGGAGCTGACCCGCAACTTCGGCATCGGCGCGCAGTTCGGTGGGCGGTACTTCTGCCACGACGTACGGGTGGTCCGGTTGCCCCGGCACGGTGCGTCCTGCCCGGTGGCGATCGCCGTCTCCTGCTCGGCGGACCGCCAGGCCGTCGCCAAGATCACTCCGTCGGGTGTGTGGCTGGAGCGGCTCGAAACCGACCCGGCGCGGTTCCTGCCCGACGTCACCGACGATTCGCTCGACGCCGAGCTGGTGGTCCGGGTCGACCTGAATCGGCCGATGGACGAGATCCGCGCGGAGCTGTCGAAGTACCCGGTGAAGACACGCCTCTCGCTCTCCGGGCCGCTCGTGGTCGCCCGGGACATCGCCCACGCCAAGATCGCCGAGCGGTTGGACGCCGGTGAGCCGATGCCGCAGTACCTGCGTGACCACGCGGTCTACTACGCCGGCCCGGCGAAGACCCCCGAGGGGTACGCGTCCGGCTCGTTCGGCCCGACCACCGCCGGCCGGATGGACGCCTACGTGGAGAAGTTCCAGGCCGCCGGCGGCTCCCAGGTGATGCTGGCCAAGGGCAACCGGTCGGGTCAGGTGACCCGCTCCTGCCAGCAGCACGGCGGCTTCTACCTCGGCTCGATCGGCGGCCCCGCGGCCCGCCTCGCCCAGGACTGCATCAAACATGTCGAGGTGCTCGAATACGCGGCGCTGGGCATGGAGGCCGTCTGGAAGATCGAGGTGGAGGACTTCCCCGCCTTCATCGTGGTCGACGACAAGGGCAACGACTTCTTCGCCGAGGTCACCAAGCCGGTGCTCACCGTCGGCCGCCGCTGACCCGACAGGTACGCAAACGGGCGCCGGGCGAACTCGCCCGGCGCCCATTCTGTCGCCTGTGCTCTGCCGACATCGGTACGCCCGACCCCTGGGGTGGGACGGGCGCACCGCCCCCGTCGGATGCCGTCACCGACAACTCGCGATGAGTGTGCTGCGCACCGCTGTCGATCCGCTCTCAGATCACTATCGCCTGAGCGAGGCGGTCTGTTACCGCCGGACTACTCTGCTGGAAGTTGCACCACTGATGCGGGAGAGCAGATGCGGTTCGGGATCCTGGGGCCCCTGCGGGTGGGCGGTGGCGAGTCCACTGTCACCGCCGGACGCGACCGGATCGTGCTCGCCATGCTGTTGTTGCGGGCCGGCCGGCTCGTGCCGGTCGACGAACTGGTCGACGCGGTATGGGAGGACCGCCCGCCGGCCACCGCCCGGGCGCAGTTGCAGACCTGCGTGTCGCGGTTGCGCCGCCGGTTCACCGAACTCGAGCTGGCACCGGACCTCATCGTCACCGACCCGGCGGGGTACGGGGTGCGTACCGCACCGACCGACCTGGACGCCGAGGTCTTCACCCGGGGTGTGGAGGCGGCCCGATCCGCCGCGACTGCCGGTCGCCTGGTAGACGCCCGTGCCGAATTCCGCGCCGCCTTGGCGTTGTGGCGCGGGCCGGCGCTGGGTGGAATCCCGAGCCGGAGCGTCCGCCGTCGTGCACAGGCACTCGACGAGCAGCGCCTCACCGCCTTGGAGGAGTGCGTCGACGTCGAGCTGCGCCTTGGCCAGGCAGCCGAGCTCATCGAGGAACTCGCGGAGAGCGTCGACCGGCACCCGTTGCGGGAGCGGCTGCGCGGCCAACTGATGCTGGCGCTGTCCGCGGTGGGGCGGCAGGCCGACGCGCTCGCGGTCTACCGGGAGGGCCGGCGGTTCTACGCCGACGAGTTGGGCATCGAGCCGGGTGCCGAGTTGCAGGAGCTGCACCAGCGGGTGCTCGCCGGTGACCTGGCCCTGGCTGGTCGGGAAGCTCGGCCGATCGCTCCGGTCCGCTCGCTGCCCCGGGCGATCGGCGACTTCACCGGCCGGCAGCAGACGCTGGCCCGCCTGGTAAAGGAGGTGGAGGCCGGGGCCCGGATCCAGCTCATCGACGGCATGGCGGGCAGCGGCAAGACCACCCTCGCGGTGCATCTCGCCACCGCTCTCGCAGACGACTACCCGGATGCCCAGCTCTACCTCGACCTGCATGGGCACAGCGAGCGCACGCCGTTGACGCCGGCTGCGGCGGTGGCAACGCTGCTGCGGCAACTCGGTGTGCCCGACGAGCGCGTACCGGCGAACCAGGACGACCGGTTGGCGCTCTGGCGCTCCGAGCTGTCCGGCCGGCGGGCCCTGCTGGTGTTGGACAACGCGGCCACCGCCGACCAGGTGACACCCCTGCTGCCCAACGGCTCGCGATGCCTGATCCTGATCACCAGTCGTCGACGGCTGGTCGGGGTGGACGAGGGTCGACCTTCGTCGCTTCCCGTGCTCGACACCGACGAGGGGGTCGAGCTGCTGGGGCGGGTGGTCGGCATGAACCGGGTGGCAGCCGAGCCGGAGGCCGCCACCGAGGTGGTCCGACGCTGTGGTCACCTGCCTCTCGCCATCCGACTGGCCGGTGCCCGACTGGCACACCGACCCCGTTGGCGGATCGCCGACCTGGCCGAGCGGCTGAGCACCCGACCGGACCCGTTGGCCGAGTTCGAAGCGGGCGAACGGTCCGTCGGTCGAGCCTTCGCCCTGTCGTACGCCCAGGTGTCGCCGGCGGCGCAGCGCGCGTTCCGGCTGCTGGGTCTGCACCCGGGGGTACGGTTCGACAACCTGGTCGCGGCCGTACTGGTCGAACTGCCGCTGCCCGAGGTCCAGGACCTTCTCGACGAGTTGATCGACGCGCACCTGGTGGAGGAGGCGGAGCCCAGCCGCTACCGGTTGCACGACCTGGTCCGGGAGTACGCGCGGACGCTGGTCGCCGAGCCTGAGCGGGCAGGCGAGCGGCGGGACGCCATCGAGCGTCTGCTCGATCACCACCTGCACGTCGCCACGGCGATCGCTCGCGAGAGGGAGCTCTCCTCGACCCAACCGCTGATCTTGGTGACGGTACCGGTTCGGGCTGACCTGGTCACGATCGTCACCGAGCAGGGTCGAACCTGGCTCAACGAGAACCTTGCCCTGTGGCCCGCACTGGTCCGGTTGGCGGAGACCGAGGGGCTTCTCCAGAAGTGCTGGCAGTTGGCGAGGGCGTGCTGGCACGCGCAGTTCGAGAGTGGCCGCCTGGACGAGTTGATCGAGACGCACTCCGCGGGCCTGCGCGCCGCCGAGGAGTTGGGCGACGATCGGGCGGTCGCGACAATGCTCAACTATCTCGCCTCGGCCCACTACCGGTTGGGTGCTTTCCCCGAGTCGATCCGGGTGATGGAAAGGTCGCTGGAGATTTTCCGCCGGCTCGGTCTGCGCCGCGAGTTCCGCAACACCCTTGGCAACCTGGGCACCTCGTACGCCGCCAACTTCGAGTTCCGCCGGGCCCGGGAGTGCTACGACGCTGCCCGCGCGCTGGCGACGCGGCTGCGCGATAAGGAGGCGCTGGCGAACGAACTCAACAACCTTACGATGACCCTGCTTCTCTGGGGACGGTTCGACGAGGCGCTGCGCACCGCCCGGCGGCACCTGGGGATCGCCCGCGAGATCGGCGACCCGCGCCGGATCGGCAACGCCCTCGGGCACCTCGGGATGACCCGGCATCGGATGGGTGACGTGGTGCCGGCCGAGCGGTTGCTGCGGGTGGCGCTGCGCGTCAAGCGAGAGGTGGGCACCCGGTTTGGCGAGGGTGAGGTGTTGAACGAGATCGGGATGATGGAACGGGAGGCTGGCCGTCCGGAACAGGCCGCCGACCTGCACCGTGCGGCACTGGTCGCGATGACCGAGGCGGGGGATCGCATCGCGCAGTGCGGCTCGCGCAACCTGCTGGCCCGAGCCATCCTGGATCAGGGGGACGTGACCAGCGCGCTCGACCTGCATCGTCGGGTGCTCGTCGACGCCACCGGGCTGGGTTCCCCACGCGAGCAGGGCCTGGCGCTGGAGGGCATCGCCCGCTGCGTACGGGCCACCGATCCGGCGGCGGCCCGCGCGCACCTGGAGCAGGCGCTGGCGCTGTTCCGGCAGATCGAGTCACCGGACCAGCACGAGGTGGAACGGCTGCTCACCGAGTTGGGCTGACGGATCATCTGCGAGTCGGCCACGGGCGCGGCAGGATGGTACGCGTGACGACTCCAGAGGCGACCGGTTACCGCATCGAACGCGACTCGATGGGCGAGGTGGAGGTGCCCGCCGAGGCGCTGTGGCGGGCGCAGACCCAGCGCGCGGTGCAGAATTTCCCGATTTCCGGCCGGGGCCTCGAACCGGCCCAGATCAAGGCCCTCGCCCAGATCAAGGGCGCGGCGGCCGAGGTCAACGGCGAGCTGGGCGTGATCGACGCCAACGTGGCCGCCGCGATCGCCGCCGCCGCCGCGCACGTGGCCGACGGTGGTTACGACGACCAGTTCCCGGTGGACGTGTTCCAGACCGGCTCGGGCACCTCGTCGAACATGAACACCAACGAGGTGATCGCGACCCTGGCCAGCCGGGAGCTGGGCTCGCCGGTGCACCCGAACGACCACGTCAACGCCTCCCAGTCGAGCAACGACGTCTTCCCGTCCTCGATCCACCTGGCGGCCACCCAGTTCATCGTCGAGGACCTGCTGCCGTCGCTGGCCCACCTGGCGTCGGCGTTGGAGGCCAAGGCCGCCGAGTTCGAGACTGTGGTCAAGGCTGGGCGTACCCACCTGATGGACGCCACCCCGGTCACTCTCGGCCAGGAGTTCGGCGGGTACGCCGCCCAGGTCCGCTACGGGATCGAACGGCTGGAGGGCGCGCTGCCCCGACTGGCCGAGCTGCCGCTTGGCGGCACCGCCGTCGGCACCGGGATCAACACCCCGCTCGGCTTCGCCGCCGCCGTGATCGACAAGCTGCGCGAGTCGACCGGATTGCCGCTGAGCGAGGCGCGTAACCACTTCGAGGCGCAGGGCGCGCGGGACGCGCTGGTGGAGACCTCGGGGCAGCTGCGGACCGTGGCGATCGGCCTCTACAAGGTCGCCAACGACATCCGCTGGATGGGCTCCGGCCCTCGCGCCGGCCTGCGCGAGCTGCGCATCCCGGACCTCCAGCCCGGCTCGTCGATCATGCCGGGCAAGGTGAACCCGGTGGTCGCCGAGGCGATGCGGCAGGTCTGCGCCCAGGTGATCGGCAACGATGCGACCGTCGGCTTCGCCGGCTCACAGGGCGACTTCGAGCTGAACGTGATGCTCCCGGTGATGGGCCGCAACCTGCTGGAGTCGATCCGGCTGCTCTCCGCGGTGAGCCGGCTCTTCGCCGACCGGCTGGTGGTCGGCCTGGTCGCGGACGCCGAGGTCTGCCTGGCGTACGCCGAGGGCTCACCGTCGATCGTCACCCCACTCAACCGCTACCTGGGGTACGACGAGGCCGCGTCGATCGCCAAGGAGGCGCTGGCCAAGCAGACCTCGATCCGCGAGGTGGTCATCTCCCGGGGCCACGTCGACTCCGGCAAGCTCACCGAGACCCAGCTCGACGAGACGTTGGACCTGCTCCGGATGACCCATCCCTGACCCGGCTCGCCCCGCCCGCGCGGCGCTGTCCTGCCTGCGCTGCCCGGCCTCGCTTTGCCGTGGGCTGCCCTGGTCAGGGCAGGTGCCGTGGTCTCGCCCAACCGAGAAAGCGGGCGAAGAGCGCGGCGGGGTCGGGGCCGTCGTGCGGGTTGAGTCGGTACAGGTCGGCAGCGGCCTCGTGCAGGACCGTGCACAGGTAGATGCTCAACCCGATGCGGTCGTGCGCGTACTCCTGGCGCAGGGTGAGTCGGGCGACCGGGCACGGCCATGGCGCGGCGCAGACCCGGCAGAGCCAGAGCGGGCGCAGCGGCAGGTGCGGTCGACGTGGTGTCGTCGCGCGGCCGTCCGGGGCGATCCGGGACATGCTGTGGCCTTTCGTTGACCGGGCTTGCGCCGGGCTGCGCCGGGCTTGCGCCGGGTTGCGCCGGGCTGCGCCGGGCTGCGCCGGGCTGCGCCGGGCTGCGCCGGGCTGCGCCAAGATCGCGCTCGACCCTGGACCGCGCCGATCTTGCAGTTTGTGTTGCCGACATGGGTGGATATGCCCCTTGCGCCGGGACAGAAAGTGCAAGATCGCGGAGCAGGGTCGGGTCGGGCTTGGCGATCATGGAGTGGTGGTGCTGGGTTTGCGCTTTTGTGGGCGCTTTGCGGCCCACCACTACTCCATGATCGGTGAGGCGGTGCCGGTTACGGACAGCCGTTCCGCCGGACGCGGCTGCGGCGTCCTGGATGTAGTGGCTTCCGCGGGTCGGGACCTCACTGTTTCCACGATTGAGCACGATCTTGTGCGGTTGGCCGGGGTGGCCGGCGTGGTCGTGGTCGGGGTCGGGGTCGAGGGTCGGGTTGATGATCGGGTTGGGGCGGGTCGGGGTGGTGGGCGTGGTCGGGGGATGTCGTGGGATGTCTTGGGCGGATGCTTCGTAGCTGACTCGTTTGTGGCATCACCTCCGCCGTCCTGAGTGGTGGGCTCCGGTTGTGGCTGGCTGGGAGGTGGGACCGCCCGGCACGGGGGAGCGGGCGGTCCCGTGCGGTACCGGCAGATCCCGGGGGACGGGGAGCGGCGCCGCGCTTCACAGTCTGGTGATCAGGCGACTACGGTCGGAAGGGTTTGGCCGCGTCGTCATAGTCGCCCTGTTTTGGGTGGCAGCGCCGCTGGCGGCCGGCTGGAGATGATCGTCGGCGAGGTGGAGGGCGGGCACGGCATGGCCGATGGACAGATGACTGCGGCGGCGTTCCTGATCGCTGAGCTGCGCCGGGCGCGGGCTCGGCGCAGCTGGAGTCAGGACGAGCTGGCCAAGGCGGTCAACTACTCGGCGTCGATGGTCAGCGCCGTCGAGCTGGGTCAGCAGCCGCCCACCGCCAAGTACCTGGAACTGGTCGACCGCGCCCTGGACACCGGCGGCCTCTTCGGCCGGATGTCCACCGAACTGGTCAGCCTGGACCGGGCGCAGCCCTGGCTACGCGGCTGGCGCGCGATCCTTGCGGAGGCGCGGGCGCTGCGATGGTTCGACCCGCTGCATGTCCCTGGGCTGCTGCAAACCGAAGGCTATGCCCGTGCCATCTTCGAGTCAGATCGACTGCTCGACGCCGATGAGGTCGAGCGTCGTCTGGCGGATCGGATGGACAGCCAGCGGGTCCTCTACGAAGACCGCCCGCCGCAGGTGGTAGCGGTGCTTGACGAGTCGGTGCTGAGGCGACGTGTCGGCGGCCGGAAGGTCATGTGCGAGCAGTCGCTGCACCTGGCGCGCTTGGCGACCGAGCATCCGCGGGTTCAGCTCCACGTGGTTCCTCGCTCGGCCGAGGAGTATCCCGGCCTGAACGGGCCATTCATCCTCGCCACTGTGGCCGACCATAGCGATCTTGCCTACCTTGGTGGCCAGATCGGCGGCCAAGAACTCGATCGGCCTGCGGATCTGTTGCGTCTACAACGGACCTGGGAAGCTACCCTCGGGCAGGCGTTGCCACCGCAGGAGTCGATCGAGTTGCTGAGGGAAGTGGCAGAGTCGTGGAGTTGACCGACGCTCGATGGCGTAAGAGCAGCCGGAGTGGTTCCAACGACCAGTGCGTCGAGGTGGCGACGAATCTTGGGGACGTGGTCGGGGTGCGGGACAGCAAGGACCCGGACGGGCCCGTACTCGTTGTCGACGCGTACTCCTGGCGGCTCTTCGTGGTCGCGCCCCCGCGTTGATCCGACCGCCTCGCCCGCGACGGCGGTCTGGTTTTCCGCGCACCTGGCCCTGGTAAACGGCTCGACGGGGTCCTGAGCGGGGCGGATGATCTCGGCCATGGGTGACGATGGCGCGGCGGTGCCGGCGGGGACCGAGCGGCTGCGGTTGCGGCGGCTGATTATGGCCGACGTGGACGCGCTGGTCGAGTTGGACAGCGACCCCGAGGTGATGCGTTTCCTCACCGGGGGTGTCGCGACCCCGCTGGCCACCGTGCGTGACGAGCAGTTGCCGAGGCTGCTGGCCCAGTACGACAGGTTCCCCGGGTTGGGGCGGTGGGCGGCGCATGATCGGAAGTCCGGCGAGTTCCTGGGTTGGTTCGCGTTGGACCCGTCGGCGGACGGCACCGAGGCCGAGTTGGGCTATCGGCTGCGCCGCTCGACGTGGGGGCGAGGGCTGGCCACCGAGGGGTCGCGGGCGCTGGTCCGGTACGCCTTCGACACCGTCGGGGCGCGTCGGGTCTGGGCCGAGACGATGACTGTCAACGATCGCTCCCGGCGGGTGATGGTGAAGGCCGGGCTGCACTACGTGCGGACCTTCCACCTCCAGTGGGACGACCCGATTCCGGGCACCGAGCAGGGCGAGGTGGAGTACGAGGTGCGGGCCGAGGAGTGGGCGACCGTCGGTCAGGAGCGGCCGGCGGCCCGGCGAGCGCGGTAGGCGGTCACCGCGGCACGGTTGCCGCAGCCGGCCTCGCAGAACCGCCGGGACCGGTTGCGGGACAGGTCGACGACGACGTTGTCGCAGTCCGGGTATTCGCAGATCCGCAACCGGCTCAGCTCGCCGGTACGGACGAGGTCGGCCATCGCCATGGCGGCCTCGACCGCGATCCGGGTGGCCAACGGCGCGTCGCGGGGAACGGCGTGCAGGTGGTACGGCTCGTCGTCGTGCTCGATGAGCTGAGGCAGCGCCTTGTGTTCCAGCAGCAGGCCGTTGACCACCGCGACGATCTCGGGTGGTTCGGCGTACCAGATTCGGCGCAGTTGGGGACGCAGCTCCCGTACGGCGCGCAGCTCGGCCTCGGTGTGCTCGTGCCGGCCGCTGTAGGAGTGGCGATCGAAGAACGCGTCCAGCGCAGCGACGTCGGGCAGCAACTCACCGTCCCGACCCGCGGTGTTGACCAGCCCCGCGGCGGCGATCAGCGAACACTCGGTGTCATGAGCGAATAGCATCTTGACTCCTGTCAGGGCTTCCGCCTAGCGTCATCAGTACAAGGATAGTTTGCTCATGACACGGTGCCCATTGCGAGGAGCGCGACATGCACTCACGACCTGCTGCCGGTGTCGGACTTGCGCTGCTCTCCGCAGTCACCTTCGCCACCTCCGGCACCTTCGCGCGATCGCTCATCGAGGCCGGCTGGTCAGCCGAGTCCGCGGTGATCGCCCGGGTCGGGGTGGCCGCCCTGGTGTTGGCGATCCCCGCCCTGCTGTCACTGCGGGGCAAGTGGGGCGTGCTGCGAAGCAACGCCACGGCCATCGGGCTGTTCGGGCTCCTCGGTGTGGCGCTGGCCCAGGTGTGCTTCTTCAACGCCGTGCGCTACCTGCCTGTCGGTGTCGCACTGCTGCTGGAATACCTGGGCATCATCCTCGTCGTGGTCTGGATGTGGCTGCGGCACGGGCAGCCGCCCCGCCGGCTCACCATCGCCGGCTCGGTGGCCGCGCTGGCCGGGCTTGCGTTCGTGCTCGACCTCGCCGGCACCGCCGACTTCCACCCGGTGGGCGTGCTCTGGGGGCTGGGCGCGGCGTTCGGCCTGGCCGGATACTTCGTGCTCGCCGGCCGGGTCGACCCCCGGCTGCCCTCGGTCGCCATGGCCAGCGGTGGAATGGCCGTCGGTGCCGCTGTGCTGCTCCTCGTCGGGCTGACCGGCCTGCTGCC
>NZ_JBEZGJ010000108.1:0-25015 GCF_040649965.1 Micromonospora sp. NPDC048843 | reverse complement strand
CAACCGCTTCGCCCACGCGGCGAGCGTGGCGGCGCGAGGGGCACGGACAAGTGCAGGCGCGGGCAGACGGGGTCGGGGACGGGTCGGGCCCCGGAGCTGGTGCTCCGGGGCCCGATGTCGCGAGGGTCGGCCGTCAGGCGGCGGGGACCTCGGCGGTGGTGCGGATCCGGTCCAGCGTCGGTGCGGAGACCGGCGACTGGGCGGTCAGGTAGTCGACGAAGGCGTCCAGGTCGATCTGGCCGGTGACCGGGTTCGTGCCGCCGGTGAGGGCGCTGAAGCCGTCGCCTCCGCCGGCCAGGAAGTTGTTCACAGTCACCCGGTAGGTGGCGGCGGTGTCGACTGTGGTGCCGCCGAGGGTGAGGCTGCCCCGGACCACGCGGGTGCCGGCGCACGGGTCGGCGACCGTACCGGTGGTGCCGCTCGGGTCGACCACGTAGCCCACTGTGGCCGACGGGTACAGGGTCCGACCGGTGACGAACTGCTGCTCGAGGACGCAGTAGAGCTGCGCGCCGGTGAGGTCCAGTGTCACCAGGTTGTTGGCGAACGGCTGCACAGTGAATGCTTCTTCGTAGGTGACCGGGCCGGCGTCGAGGTCGGCCCGGACCCCGCCGGGGTTCATGAAGGCGGCGACGGCGTTCTGTTCGTCGTCGGTGGCGGCGAGCTGGGCGTCGGCGATCAGGTTGCCCAGGGGTGATTCGCCCAGACTCGTACCGAAGAGGGTTTCCTGAGTCCGGGTGATCGCCTCGTTGGTCACGCCGACCTGGCGTCCGGCGACCGGGCCGAGCACGGTCTTGTACCGGTTGATCAGCGCGGTCTGCCTCGGGTCCTTGGCGACGTCGCGGGTGACCACGACGTTGTTCGCGGCGGCGGAAATGACGTCCCCGCTCCGGCGATCGATCTTCAGGTCGATGTCGGTGACCAGGCGACCGAAGGAGCTGGCGCTGGTGACCAGCTTGCCGTTGATGTCGCAGTTGTACGCCTGGTGGGTGTGCCCGCTGACCACCACGTCGATCGACGGGTCCATCCGGTTGGTGATGTCCACGATGGGGCCGGTCATGCCCACGCAGTCGTTGATTCCGCCGGTCGCGGCCTGGGTGCCACCCTCGTGCAGCAGGACGACGATCGCCTGTACGCCCTTGCGGCGCAGCTCGCGCGCGTACCGGTTGGCGGTGTCCGCCTCGTCGGCGAAGCTGAGGCCGGCGACGCCCTGCTGGCTGACGATCTGCGGGGTGCCTTCCAGGGTCATGCCGATGAAGCCGACCTTGACGCCCTGCACCTTGTGGATCGCGTACGGCGCCATCAGCGGCTTGCCGGTCGCGGTCTTGAAGGCGTTCGCGGACAGGTACTGGAAGCCGGCTCCCCGGTACGGGGTGCCGTCGATGCAGCCGTCCACCGGGTGGCAGCCGCCGTTCTGGATGCGCAGCAGCTCGGCGGCGCCTTCGTCGAACTCGTGGTTGCCGACGCTGGCGTAGTCCAGCCCGGCCATGCTCAGCGCCTCGATTGTCGGCTCGTCGTGGAACGCGGCCGAGAGCAGCGGGGACGCACCGATCAGGTCACCGGCGGCGACGGTGATGGTGTTCTTCTTCTTGGCCGCGGCGCGCAGCTCGGCAAGGTGGGTGGCCAGGAACTCGACGCCACCCGCGGTCTGCCCGGCGATGGTGCCGCTGGACCCGCTCGGCGGTTCGAGGTTGCCGTGGAAGTCGTTGAGGGCGAGCAGGGTGACGTCGACCGGCTTCGGCCGCGCGTCGGCTTGCTCAGGGCTGGTGGCGACCGCGCCGAAAGCGGCCACCGCGAGCGCGGTCAGGCCGACAGCGGCCCGACGCATCCCGGGTATGAACATGGATCTCCTCGTGAGAATCGGCGCGTACGGTGCCTGGCCTCTGGGTCGACCGGGGCCGCCGACGGACGCCGTCGAAAGGGTCGCGGATGACGGTGGTTGCGCATGGCCCCCGCCCAGACAGCCTCTCATCCGGACGCCCACCGGTCGACCCGGGCAGCCCATCGGAGCAGCGCGTACGCCGAGGCCGAAATCGATCATCGTTTAACGCGGTCTGCCGGACAACGTCGGACCCAGGGTCTAGAAAGGACGGGACAGCCAACGAGGAGTGGGGGCGGCATCGTGAGCGGAACGACACCCGTGACGGAGCAGGTGCGATCGGTCGACGGCACACCCATCGCGTTCGAGCGGATCGGTGCCGGGCCGGCTGTCGTCCTCGTCGGCGGCGCGTTCAGCGATCGCAACGCGACCCGCGACCTGGGTGGGGCGCTGGCACCGGATTTCACCGCCTTCAGCTATGACCGTCGGGGTCGGGGCTACAGCGGCGACACCGCACCGTACGAGGTCGGCCGCGAGATCGACGACCTGGCCGCCCTGATCGCGGCGGCGGGTGGTTCCGCCGCCGTCTACGGCATCTCCTCCGGGGCCGTCCTGGCCGCCCTCGCCACCGCGCAGGGCCTGCCGGTGACCAAGTTGGTCATGTTCGAGCCACCGTTCCAGGTCGGCCCACACGTGGGCGTCCGCAAGGACATCACCCCGCAGCTCATCGAGCTGATCGCCGCCGACGACCGGGACGGCGCGGTGCAGACCTTCCTCAGCGCCTCGGTGGGGCTGCCGGCCGAGCAGATCACCGGGATGCGGTCGCAACCGATGTGGGGTGGGCTGACGGCTGTCGCGCACACCCTGGTGTACGACGCGATCGTCACCGCCGGAGGGCGACTCCCCGCCGAGCGGCTGGCGGCCATCACCGCGCCCACCCTCGGGGTGGACAGCACCGGCAGTCCACAGTGGTTGCGGGACGCGAGTCGGGCGGCGGCCGAGGCCGTTCCGGGCGGCCGGTCCGTGAGCCTCGACGGCGGTTACCACGACGTGCCGCCGGCGACGCTGGCCCCCGCGCTGCGTGAGTTCCTGCTCGGTTGACAGCACCAGCGGCCGACGAGGCGCGTGCCGGCCGTCAGTCGTCGGCCAGCGCCTTGTCGACCAGGTCAGCGACGGCGTCCGGTGGCCAGGCGCCCGCCACGCCGGGCCGGGCCGCCAGGTAGGTGGCGATCCGCTCGGCGGGCCAGCCGTGCGACTCGCGCAGCCCTCGGGCGATCATGCCGAGGTAGATCGGCGCGGGAGGTCGGCACGGCACTGCTGACGCCCCCTCGGGGGCGGTGAAGGTGAGCATCGGGACACCGTCGCGGCTGCCCGGGCAGATCAGCGTCTCGTACCGCCCGGGGCCGAGCGTGGCCCGTCCGTTGGCGACGGCTGCGTCGATGGCCGCGCCGGTCGCCGGGATCAGCTCGGTCGTGTCGCCCGGCGGGCGGTACATCTCCTGGGCCGCGATGTCGGTGAACTGCTCCAGGGTGACCAGGTAGGCGCGGGCCGCGGCCTCGCCCGGCAGGTGTGGGTCGTAGAAGGCCATGCCGCCGGTCCAGGCACCGGACTCGCCGGCGAAGTAGATGCCGCCGGGCAGCGACACGGGCGTCGATCGGCTGGGTGGGCGCCGGTCGCGGCAGCCCGGGTACGTCCGCTTTCCGCCGGGCGGGCAGCCGCCACCGATGTACCAGCCCAGCCGGGCGGCGTGCATGTTCGAGCCGTACGAGACGTACCAGGCCAGCATGACGACCCCTTAGAAGCCGCAGATCTGCCCTGCGGAGTGGCTCACCTGCACGGTGTGGGTCACGCAGCCGCCGGCCTCGACCGAGTGCAGCAGGAAGGCGGTGGGCTCGTTTACCCAACCGATCTGCTCGTCGGCGCTCATGGTCAGCGTGCTCTGCTTCCACGTGCTGGGCGCCACTGTGAGGACAGTGCCCGCGTACGCCGTGGTGACCGGGCGGTGGAGGTGGCCGGCGCCGACCCGTACGACGTGCCGGTGGCGGCCGATCACCTCGGCGAGCGCGTCACCGTCGGCGAGCCGGATGGAGTCCGCCGCGGGGATGCCGACAGCGACCGGCGGGTGGTGCAGGAAGATCGCGGCGGGCGCCTCGGGCCGCCCGGCCAGCACCCCGTCGAGCCAGCCGAGCTGTTCCTCGCCGAGTTGGCCGCCGTCGCTGCCGGGGACGAGCGAGTCGAGCACCACGACGGACGCCGCCTCGTGATCGACGTGGTAGTAGGTCGAGAAGCCGCCGCCGAGCCACGGCGTGCCGCCGAACGCGTCGAGCAGGGACTCCCGGTCGTCATGGTTGCCGGTGGTCAGGTGCACCGGCAGCGGGAAGCGGCCGATCACCTCGCGCAGCGCCGCGTACTCGTCGGGCTGGCCGTGGTCGGCCAGGTCGCCGCTGATCACCACGCAGTCCGGTCGGGGTCGCAACGCCAGCACCCGGCCGAGCGCTCGGTGCAACCCGGCGGCCGGTTCGGCGGCTAGCAGGCCGGTGGTCAGGTGCGGATCACTGAGCTGGGCGATGAGCATGGGCTCGCCTCCTCGGCGCCGGGATGCTCCACGCTATCGCCGGTCGCGGCATCCTGCGGGGCCACGTGTCCACAGGCTGCGTCCACAGCCTGTGGATAGCACGTGTGTACGAAGCCCGGCCGGTCCCAGCCACCGTGAGTACGCTTGATCGAGCGGTTCGGCGCCGGCCGAGCCCCTCCCCTACCTGGAACGACGTGCGAGTGGATCATCAGCGAGTCATCCGTGACGTCACCGTCCGCCTGCCGATGGCGTCGAGCACGCCGGAGGCGTGTCGGTGGACGGTCACCGCGCTGTCCCGCCACACCCCGGCGACCATCTCCGTGCTGCTCGCGGTCCACGACCGCCTGCGCTGCGTCGCCGCGACCGGGGCCTGGCAGGTCTTCGCCACAGTGCCGGCGCGGACCGGCATCGTCGGCCGGGTGTACGCGACCGGCGCTCCGGCCGTCGTCCCGGACGTCACAGTCGACCCGGACTACCTGCCAATCCGCCCGGATGTGACAGCCGAGCTGTGCGTACCGGTGCTGGACCCGACGGGCCGGGCGATCGGCGTACTCGACCTGCAGTGGAGTGAGCCGACCGACCTGGAGCCGTGGCGGGAGACCGCGCAGCGGCTGGCCGACGGGCTCGGCGCGCGGATCGCCGCCGTCGGTGGCCCACCTGCGGAGAGCCGCAGCGAGAAGCTGCTCCGGCATGCGGCCGCGCTCTCCTCCGCGCCGACCGAGGGAGAGGTGATGGGGGCCGCCGCCCGCGCCGCCCGGGAGGTCTCCACCCTCTCTACCGCACTACTGCTGATCGGCGGTCAGCTCGGCCCGTCCCCGGCGACGCCGAGCGACCTGGAGACCCGGATCCGCGCCGAGCTGACCGTGGCGGGCCCGGCCGCCCTGGACCGGATGGTCGAGCGGGCACACCGGTACGGCGCCGGGTACACGCTGGGCGAGGCGGGGCATCCCCCCACCGAGGACTACCGGCCGTTGACCCGGGCTGGGGTACGCACGCTTGTCGCCGTGCCGGTCGGTCCAACGGACGCCGGTGGGGTGCTGTTGGTCGCCGACGAACGCGCGCTACGCCCAGACCCGACCACTGTCAGCCTGATGGAGTTGCTCGCCGGGCAGGCCTGGACGAGCGTGGACCGGCTACGCACGCTGGCCCGGCTGCGGGAGCAGGCCAGCTCCGACCCGCTGACCGGGTTGCGGCACACCGGCCCGTTCGGGCAGCGGATCGCTGCCGCCACCCCCGGGCGTACGGCCCTGCTGGCGATCGACGTGGACGGCTTCAAGACCGTTAACGACACGTACGGGCACCAGGCCGGCGACCGGGTGCTGGTCGGGTTGGCCCGGGCGCTGGAGGGGGCGCTGCGGCACGGCGACGAGTTGTACCGGATCGGCGGCGACGAGTTCGTCGCGGTGATCGAGGTGAGCCGCCCGGAGGAGGCGGTCCGGATCGCCGAACGGCTCACCGAGGCGGCCCGACGCGTCGGCCGCACGATCAGCGTGGGCGTGGCGCTACCCCGCCCCGGCGAAACCCCCGACCGCACCCTGAAGAGAGCCGACCAGGCCCTCTACGCGGTCAAACGCCAAGGCCGAGACGGCGTCCTACTCTCCGCCGCGTAACCCCACCCCGCACCCCACGCGCCCCGCGCACCACGCCCCCACGCCCCACGCCTCCACGCCCCACGCCTCCACGCCCCGCCGATCTTGCACTTACGGTTGTCGTTTTGTCGCTCTAGTCCCTTATGTCGCCACAGAAACTGCAAGATCGCGGCGGCGGCGGCGGGGGCGGGTCCGGGGGCTGGGCCCGGGAGGGCGGGGCGGGGCCCGGGAGGGCGGGGGGTCCGGGGGCGGGGTTAGGTGGTGCGGAGTTCTTTGGCTAGGAGTTCGGCGATCTGGGCGGTGTTGAGGGCCGCGCCCTTGCGGAGGTTGTCGCCGGTGACGAAGAAGTCGAGGGCGCGGGGGTCGTCGAGGGCGCGGCGAATCCGGCCGACCCAGGACGGGTCGGTGCCGACGGCGTCGATCGGCATCGGGAACTCCCCGGCCGCGGGGTCGTCGACCAGGATCACCCCTGGTGCGTTGCGCAGTGCCTCGCGGGCGCCCTCGGCGTCGACCTCGGTGGCGAAGACCGCGTGCACGGCGACCGAGTGGGCGGTGACCACCGGCACCCGGACGCAGGTGGCGGAGACTTTGAGGTCGGGGAGGCCGAGGATCTTCCGCGACTCGTTGCGGATCTTCATCTCTTCCGATGACCAGCCGCTGTCCGCCGGGGAACCCGCCCAGGGGACCACGTTGAGTGCCATGGGTGCCGGGAACGGCCCCAGGTCGTCGCCGACAGCCTGGCGTACGTCGCCGGTGCGCGAGCCGAGCGCCCGATCGCCGGCGACCTTGGTGAGCTGATCGTGCAGGATGTCGACGCCGGCCTGGCCGGCACCGGAGACCGCCTGGTAGGAGGCGAGCACCAACTCTCGTAGGCCGTACTCGCGGTGCAGCGGCGCGACGGCGACGATCATCGCGAGGGTGGTGCAGTTGGCGTTGGCGATGATGCCCCGGGGCCGGTTGCGCACCTGCTCGGGGTTGATCTCCGGAACGACCAGTGGGACGTCGCGGTCCATCCGGAACGCGCCGGAGTTGTCGACGGCGATCGCGCCTCGGGCGACGGCGATCGGCGCCCACTCGGCGGAGACCTCGTCGGGCACGTCGAACATGGCCACCTGGACCCCGTCGAACGCCTCGGGGGTCAGCGCCTGGACGACGACTTCCTCGCCCCGGCAGCGCACCCGGCGCCCGACGGAGCGCTCGGAGGCGAGCAGCCGGATCTCACCCCAGACGTTGCGTCGCCCGGTGAGCAGCTCACACATCACGGTGCCGACGGCACCTGTCGCTCCTACCACGGCGAGGGTGGGCAGCGCCGTCATCGGCGCTACCTACCCGTCCCCGCGTAGACCACGGCTTCGGTGTCGCCGCCCAGCTCGAACGCGTCGTGGATGGCGCGGACGGCGGCGTCGAGGTCGGTGTCCCGGCAGACCACGGAGACCCGGATCTCGGAGGTGGAGATCATCTCGATGTTGACCCCGGCGGCGCCGAGCGCGGCGAAGAAGCCGGCAGCCACCCCGGGGTGCGAGCGCATGCCCGCGCCGATCAGTGAGACCTTGCCGACGTGGTCGTCGTAGAGCAGGCCCTTGAACTTGACCGGCTCCTGGATCTTGCTGAGCGCCGCCATCGCGGTGGGGCCGTCGGCCTTGGGCAGGGTGAACGAGATGTCCGTCCGGCCGGTGCCCTCGGTGGAGACGTTCTGCACGATCATGTCGATGTTGATCTCGGCGCCGGCGACGGTGTCGAAGATCCGCGCGGCGGCACCCGGCTCGTCGGGCACCCCGACGATCGTGATCTTGGCCTCGCTGCGGTCGTGCGCGACCCCGGTGATCAGTGCCTGCTCCACGGAAAGGTCCTCCATCGATCCGGTGACCATCGTGCCGGTGTTGGTCGAGTATGACGAACGGACGTGGATCGGCAACCCCGCCCGCCGGGCGTACTCCACGCTACGCAGGTGCAGCACCTTCGCGCCGCAGGCGGCCAGCTCCAACATCTCCTCGTAGGTGATGTGCTGGATGTGTCGGGCGTTGGGCACGATCCGCGGGTCGGCGGTGAAGATGCCGTCCACGTCGGTGTAGATCTCGCAGACGTCCGCGTGCAGGGCTGCGGCGAGCGCCACGGCGGTGGTGTCCGAACCACCGCGGCCCAGCGTGGTGACGTCCTTGGTGTCCTGCGAGACGCCCTGGAAGCCGGCCACGATGACCACCGAGCCCTCGTCGAGCGCGCCCTTGAGCCGCCCGGGGGTGACGTCGATGATTCGGGCGCGGCCGTGCACGGAGGTGGTGATCACGCCAGCCTGCGAGCCGGTGAACGAGCGGGCTTCGTACCCCAGGTTGTGGATGGCCATGGCCAGGAGGGCCATGGAGATCCGCTCCCCGGCGGTGAGCAGCATGTCCAGCTCGCGGCCCGGCGGCAGCGGGCTGACCTGGTTGGCCAGGTCGAGCAGCTCGTCGGTGGTGTCGCCCATCGCGGAGACCACCACCACCACGTCGTCGCCGGCCTTGCGGGCGGCGACGATGCGCTCGGCCACCCGCTTGATCCGCTCGGCGTTGGCGACGGAGGACCCGCCGTACTTCTGCACCACGAGTGCCACGACGGTGCACTCCCTCCCAGCGACCCTGAGCGTGCCGACGCCGCCGGAACCGGGGCCGGCGGCGCGTGTCAGACCTCATGAGGGTATCCGGCGGATAACGAAGCCGGGTCAGGTGATCCCACCATCCGGCCCGGCCGGGACCGGCGAGACCGGTCCCACCAGGTCGAACGGGGTACGCCGGGACACCCCACCCGACACGCCGGGACGAGCCGGGTACGCGCCGGCACCCGCCAACCGCCCGCACCCACCAGAATGGGCCGGTGCCCGTCCTCATCCGCTCGGCCGGCCGTGTGCTCGGGCCGCTCGTCCTCGCCCTGCCAGCCCTCCTGGTCGCCTGCACCAGTGAGCAGCCTCCGACTCCGCCGCCCGCCGACCCGGGGCCGGTCGAGGTGGACGCCGCACGGGATGAGCTGGCGGCGCTGGCCGCGGCGGCTCAGGACCGTCACCTGGTGGCCCAATATGTCTACGGCCAGGCGGGCCAACCGGATCGCACCATCGTGTTCACCAGCGCGAATGACGGGAGCTGGCGGGTGGACGTGCCGGGGGGCGCCCTGGGTGGCACCGCCGACGTCTCGATGGCCAGCACCGCCGACGGGTTGTTCCAGTGCGCCCTGCCGTCGGCCGGTCACACCGAGTCGGCGAGTTGCGTCCGCCTGGGTGATCGCGACGACGCGATCCCGCGCCGGTCCGACCCCCGGGTCCAGCACCTGCTCACCGACTGGCTGGACGTCCTCACCGACCGACGCGCGCCGTTGGCGGTCGCTCCGGCCAACGCGCCCGAGGGCCTCACCGGCACCTGCTACTCGGTGGATTCCACCTCGGCGTCGCTCAACGCCCCGCTGGATGTGGGCATCTACTGCTACGACAAGGACGGCACGCCGACCGGCGTCCGGACCGGGGCCGGGACGCTCCGGCTGGCCGCCGCACCCGGCCCGGCGCCGGCCACCGTGCAGCTGGCCGGTCCGGTGGTGATCGACCGGGAGCCGCTCGACATCGCGGCGCCGCCGACCCCGGACCCGTCGGAGAGCCCGGGCGCGGGAACGCCCTGATCTTCGTCCCGTTACGGGTGCTCTTGCCCACATTCGGCCACCCCATCCTGAGGGGCGAATCACCCATACAGGACGATCCGGTGTATGGCCGACCTCACCCCGCTGCTCGCCTACCGCTGGAGCCCACGAGCCTTCGACCCGAGCGCCGAGCTGACCCCGGAGGAGTCCGCCTCGCTGCTCGAGGCCGCGCGCTGGGCCCCGTCGGCGGAGAACGGGCAGCCCTGGCGGTTCGCCCTCGGCCACCGCGACGACGAGACCTGGAAACGGATCCTGATCAGCCTCCCGGTCGACGACCAGATCTGGATCCGGCACGCCGCGACACTGGTGGTCGGCGCCCACACCGGCCTCGACACCGAGCGGGCCGCGTACGACCTGGGGCAGGCGATCGCTCACCTGACAGTGCAGGCCACAGCGCTCGGCCTGCACGTGCACCAGCTCACCCGGTTCGACCGGGCCGGACTCACCACCGAACTCGACCTGCCCGGAGGCGTCCGCCCGTTGGTGGTCGCCGCCGTCGGCCGGCTCGGGGACCCGTTCGCCCTCCCCGCCGACCTGCACGCCCGGGAGACCGGCCTGCGGCACCGCCGCCCGGTCGCCGAGCTGCTGCTGCGCTGATCGAGCGCCGGGGTCACCCGCCCCGGCTGGCCCGGAGGAGGACCGCCGCCGCATCGGTGTTGCGGTAGCGGACGTGCCGACCCTCGCGGGACCGCGACACCAGGCCGGCGCCGTGCAGCGCGGCCAGGTGCTGGGACACGTTTCCGGCGGACATCCCGGTGAGTCGGGCCAGGTCGGTGGTGGTCAGCGCAGTCTCGAGCAGATGCAGCAGAGCGGTCCGGCCCGGCCCGATCACCCGTGCCAGCGGGTCGCCGGGGGGCGGTGTGGTCGCCTCCCAGAGCGTCCCGACGGCACGGACCGGGTACGCGCCGACCGGCAGCGAATCCTCCAGCAGGTTCCACAGCACGTGCTGCTCGGTGAACACAGTGGGGTTCAGCGCCAGCCCACGACCGCGGAGGTCGAAGTCCCGCTCGAACGTGTCGTCGCTGATCACCCGGTCGCTGTGCCAGCGCAGGCTCGGGTGGAGCTGCTCGAAGAACTGCCCGGCGCCGCTCTCGGCGAGCTGGGCGGCCCGGTACGCCACGTCGGCGTCGAGCAGCGCCCGCATCCGCTGCCAGTCCGGGGCGATCGCCTCGTCGTACCAGACCCGCACCGCGTCGACGACCTGCGGCAGCAGCCCGCCGGGGTCGGCGAGCAGCGCCCGCCCGAACGGGCTCAGCGGTTTTTGCCAGGTGGTCGCCAGCAGGTCCTGGACCACCACGGCCGGCGGTGTCGCGGCGATCTGGTCGAGCTGCTCGGCCATCTCCACGTTCGGTCGGGCCGCCGGGGTCAGGAAGTCGGGCAGCCAGCGACCCGGCACGACCAACCCCACCAGAGGTCGAACCCGGTCGGCCACCTCGGGACGACGCAACGTCACCCGGGCCCGGTCGATCCAAGGCAGGTGCACCGCGTAGCGCACCGGGTTGGCCAGCGCCCACATGCTCATGACCGTCTCGTTGGCCGGTGACACGGCGAGACGCACTCCCGCCACGTCGGCCAGGCTGAACCGCAACTCGGACACACGCCCCCCTGGAGCAGGATTCGATCCAGCCTAAAAGACTCGACCGGGGTCATGGGGAACCGATTCACTCCCCGAACATGGGGACCAGAGAAACCATCCGCACCGCCGTTCGAGACGTCGTACCGCCGGCCGGGCTGACCCGCGCCCTGGCCGTGCAGGCCATGGTCTACGCCGTCGGCAGCGGCCTGTTCCACGCCGGCAGCGCCGTCTTCTTCACCCGGGCGCTCGGGCTCAGCGCCGCGCAGGTCGGGTTGGGGCTGTCCATCGCGGCGGGGGTGTCGCTGCTGGGCACGGTGCCGCTGGGTGGGCTCACCGACCGGTACGGGCCGCAGCGGGTCTGGGTGGTGGGGCTGGTGCTGAACGCGGCGCTGTTCGCGACCTACCCGTTCGTGGGTGGCTTCGCGGGGTTCCTCGCCGTCGTGGTGGCGCTGGCCGCAGTGGACGCCGCTGTCGGCGTGGCCCGGCAGGTCTACTCGATCAACGCGCTTCCGCCTGCCGAACGGGTCACGGCGATGGCGTACCAGCGCTCGTCGCTGAACGTCGGCTTCGGGCTCGGCGCGGTGATCAGCGGCCTGGTGCTGGCGGTGGACACGATCACGGCGTACCGGGGGATGGTCTGGTTCATCTCGACGGTCTTCCTCGTGACGGCCCTCTTCGTGCGGCGACTGCCCCGGCTGCCGCAGGTGGCCCGACCGGCGGAGCCGATGAGTCGGCTCGCCGTGCTCCGGGACCGGCCGTTCATGGCGGTGTCAGTCCTGTCCGGGTTGCTCACCGCGCACGGGGTGCTCTACCTGACGGTCCTGCCGCTGTGGATCCTCACCCACACCGACGCCCCGAAGACGGTGATCGCCGGGCTGGTGCTGCTCAACACGATCCTGATCGTGCTGCTCCAGGTACGTGTCAGCCGGGGCGCGGACACCGCGGCGGGAGCGGCCCGGGCCTCCCGTCGGGGTGGACTGCTGATCGCGCTGTTCTGTCTGGTCCTGCCGATTTCCGGCGTCACTCGGGGCGCGCTCACAGTGGTGGTGCTGGTAGCCGCCGCGTTGCTGCTGATCCTGGCCGAGCTGATCGAGTCGGCGGGCAGTTGGGGGCTCACCGCCACCCTCCCGCCGGCCGACCAGCGCGGTGCGTACGTGGGGGCGCTCGGACTCGGCGTGCAGGTCCAGTACCTGATCGCGCCGGCGGGGCTGACAGCGCTCGGGGTGACCACCGGCGGGTGGGGTTGGTTACCGACGGCAGCGATCTTCGTGCTGGTAGCGGTGGCGATCGTGCCCGCTGTGGCCTGGGCGCAACGGACGCCGAGGCTGGGTGCCGAGGCCGCGAAGCCGGCCATGACCCCGGTCCCATAGTCCGGACCTGTCTTTCCACCCCCGGTTCCATCACGTAGGGTGACCTGGTCATGTGGCAGGCGCTGCTCCTCCTTAGCCGCCGCGACGAGGCCTGACCGGCCGGCACCTCGTCGCGGAGTCGCATCGCGCCGTCCAGCACATCCGAGTTTCTTCTCGGCACCGCCGCGCACCGTCGCCCGGCATCTCGCCGACACCTTCCGATCTGCTGACGCCACATGTTCCAGGGAGCACTCTGAGATGGCTCAACCTGTCACCGACGCCGAAACCGATCCGATCGCCCGGCAACGCCCGAGCCGGATGCCGTACCACCGCTACCAGCCGTACCGGGAGCAGTTCCGGGTCGAACTGCCCGACCGCACCTGGCCCACCCGCACCGTCGAGGCCGCCCCCCGCTGGTGTGCTGTGGATCTCCGCGACGGCAACCAGGCCCTGATCGACCCGATGTCGCCCGAGCGCAAGCGCCGGATGTTCCAGCTGCTGGTCCAGATGGGCTACAAGGAGATCGAGGTCGGCTTCCCGTCGGCCAGCCAGACCGACTTCGACTTCGTCCGGCAGCTCATCGACGACGACATGATCCCGGACGACGTCACCATCCAGGTGCTCACGCAGTGCCGGGAGCACCTGATCGACCGGACGTTCGAGTCGCTGCGCGGCGCGAAGCGGGCCATCGTGCACTTCTACAACTCGACCTCCACCCTCCAGCGGCGGGTGGTCTTCGGCCTGGATCGGGACGGCATCGCCGACATCGCCACCACCGGGGCGCGGCTCTGCCAGAAGTACGCCGAGATCCACACCCCGGACACGGAGATCTTCTACGAGTACTCGCCGGAGTCGTACACGGGCACCGAGCTGGAGTACGCGCTGGAGGTCTGCTCCCGGGTGATCGACGTGATCGACCCGACCCCGGACCGTCCGCTGATCATCAACCTGCCGGCCACCGTCGAGATGGCCACCCCCAACGTGTACGCCGACTCGATCGAGTGGATGCACAGGCACCTGCCGCGCCGGGACAGCGTGGTGCTGAGCCTGCACCCGCACAACGACCGGGGCACCGGCGTGGCCGCCGCCGAGCTGGGCCTGCTCGCCGGCGCGGACCGCATCGAGGGCTGCCTGTTCGGCAACGGTGAGCGCACCGGCAACGTCGACCTGGTGACCCTGGGGCTCAACATCTTCTCCCAGGGCATCGACCCGATGATCGACTTCTCGAACATCGACGAGATCCGGCGAGCCGTCGAGTACTGCAACCAGCTGCCTGTGCACGAGCGCCACCCGTACGCGGGCGACCTGGTCTACACCGCCTTCTCCGGCTCCCACCAGGACGCGATCAAGAAGGGCTTCGACGCCCTCGCCGCCGACGCGAAGGCGGCCGGCGTACCGATGGACGAGCACACCTGGGCGGTGCCGTACCTGCCGATCGACCCGAAGGACCTGGGCCGCACCTACGAGGCGGTCATCCGGGTCAACTCGCAGTCCGGCAAGGGCGGCGTCGCGTACATCATGAAGAGCGAGCACCAACTGGACCTGCCGCGCCGGCTCCAGATCGAGTTCTCCGGCGTGGTGCAGCAGGTCACCGATCACGACGGCGGCGAGGTCGACCCGGCCGCCATGTGGGAGATCTTCGCGACGCACTACCTGCTCGACCACCAGCCCGACCCGACGGTCCGGCTGGCCGGCTACACGATCGGCACTGTGGACGGCAAGGTCGAGATCGAGGCCCAGGTCGGTGTGGGCGGCGAGCAGCGCTCGCTCGCCGCGGTCGGCAACGGCCCGATCGACGCGTACGTCAACGCGCTCCAGTCGGTCGGGGTGGGCGTACGGGTGCTCGACTACCACGAGCACGCGCTCTCCTCCGGTGGTGACGCGCAGGCCGCCGCGTACGTGGAGTGTGAGGTGGACGGCAGGACGGTCTGGGGTGTCGGCACCGACGCCAACATCGTCACCGCGTCGATCAAGGCGGTCACCAGCGCCGTCAACCGCGCCCGGAGCTGACAAGACGGAGGCGGTCCGCACGGCGGACCGCCTCCTATCCGGTCCGCCCGCTGCCGGTCAGGAGACCCGGATCACCTGCGGCGGAGCTTCGACGGTGCTGCGTGTCACGGCATCTCCGGAAGGATGTCCGTGTCCAGGTCGAGCCGGTCCACTACTTCCTTCATCAGTCCGAAGCGCGCCATGTCCCAGGGCGGGACCGGCACGCCGGGCTGCGGGTCGTCGCCACCCTCGACGAAGGACGCCTCCAAGCCGCCTGGGGTGAACATGAAGAGCAGCTTTGCGGTGTGGAGGCTCTTGTTCGTGAAACGGTGGCGGATGCCTCGCGGCACGAAGAGGAAGTCGCCCGACTGGGCCGTGTAGGTGCGATCTCCGTCAAGAAACTCAAGCTCACCGGAGAGTAGGTAGAACGCCTCGTCGCCGCTGTTGTGTACGTGCGCGACCGGCCCACCGCCAGGCGGCACGGAGGCTTCGACGAGCCCGAGTGAACCGTTGGTCGTCTTTGCGGTGGCCTTCATGGTGTACACGTCGCCGGCCACCCACTTGGTGATGCCCTCACCGGCCGGTACGTAGATGGCACCGCTTTTCGTGTAGCGCGGATCTTCCGAGGTCGAGGCCTGCATGGGGAGGCTCATTCACACATTCCTTACGGGTTGCGTAGCGGCAGCAGCGTTCCGTCAAGGACCGCTCCAGCTGGGGCAGGTCACCGTCAGGGGTGGCGGGAAGGCCCCTCGCCAACCGTCTGACACCTGTCAGATTACGTCCTGTCTGACACGTGTCAAGCGAGAGGCGCGTCACGCCCGGCGTCCCTGTTGCGCCGTGAGCCGAGCGGGGACATCGGGGAGGTTCGGCCACTCCCGTACGCTGAACCAGGGGCGACATCTCGGGTGAAGATGGTCGAGCCCCCTACCGGGGATTGGAGCGTGGCGCGTGTCCGGGGATCAGCGGAGTCAACTGCCTGGACGACCGGCCCGCACGCGAGAGCCCCAGGTTGTCCTGACCGACTCCGAAATCCTGCAACGCGGGCTCGACGCTTTCGCGGAAATGGGCTATCGCGGTGCCTCGGTTCGCGAACTCGCTAAACGTCTCGGCGTCAGCCACAACTTCATCAACGACCGTTTCGGGTCGAAGGAGAACTTCTGGCGCGTGGTGATCGACTTCGCCATGGAAGGCATGGCAAGAGAGATCAACACGGTCTTCGAGGCCGACCTGGACGACGGTGAGGTCTTCAGGAGAGCCGTCGTCGAGTTCTATTCGTTCGCCGCGAAAAGCCCTCAGGCGAACCGGATAATGTCGGAGGAGTCGGCCGCAGACTCGGGTCGGCTGGATTACATCTTCAGCAATTACACCAGCCAGTTCCTGGCCCGACTGTGGCCTGTCGCGGAACGACTCATGGACGCCGGACGGGTGCCGCGGATACCGCTGGCCGTGCTGTTCACCGCCGTCAGTGGTCCCGCCCTGGCACTGACTCACAGCCCGATGACCCAACGTCTCGGCGGGCCGGTAAACCCGACCGCAGAGGAAGTTGAGTGCTGGGCACGATCCCTGGCAGAGGTGGTCCTGCAAGGGCTGCTCCCCGCCGGGCCGCATCGGGCACCGCACGCGGCCGAATAACCTCTCCCTTCACTTCGGCTGGGCCGGCGGTGTCGCGGCGGGCAGTGAGTGGCAGGGCTGGGACGGCGGGGCTTCCCGGGGCGGTCGGCGGACCAGCACGAGGGCCAGCAGCGCGCCGGCCACGAGCAACCCCGCACACCACTCCATCGCGCCCCGGAACGCGTCGGTCAGTTCGGCCTTCTGCTCGTACCCGCCGCCGGAGAGCCCGACCAGCAGCGGCAGCGCAGCCACCGCGAGCAGTCCGCCGGCGCGGGAGGCGGCGTTGTTGAACCCGCTGGCCACCCCGGAGAACCGGTCCTGCACGGCGGCCAGCACCGACGCGGTCAGCGGTGCCACCACCAGGGTCAACCCGATGCCGAAGAGCAGCACCCCGGGCAGCACGTCCCGCCAGTACGACGCGCCCGGTCCGACGCCGCGCAGCAGCAGCAGGCCGACCGCGGCGACCACCGGTCCGATGGCCAGCGGCAGCCGTGGGCCGATCCGGGCGGACAGCGCACCGGCGCGCGCGGAGCCGACCAGCAGCAGCAGGGTCATCGGCAGCAACGCGATGCCGGTGCGGAAGGCCGACCAGCCGACCACGTTCTGCAGGTAGACGGCGAAGAAGAAGGTGAAGCCGCCGAGCGCCGCGTAGACGACGACCGTGAAGATGTTCAGCACCGAGAAGAGTCGGCTGCCGAACAGCCCGGTGGGCAGCATCGCCGCGTCGCCACGCCGCCGTTCCAGCAGGACGAAGGCCACCGCGGAGAGCACCCCGATCACTGCGGCGATCAGCACCTCGGCGGAGTCGAACCCGCGGGCCGGCGCGTCGATCAGGGCGTAGGTGACGCCGGCGAGCGCGAGCGCTCCGAGCAGAGCGCCGGCGACGTCGAACCGACGTCGGGCCCGACCCCGTCCCTCGGTGCGGGAGGCGCTCTCGTCCCGGCTCTCCGGCACCCAGCGCAGGGCGGCCAGCAGCACCAGCACGGCGATCGGCAGGTTGAGGAAGAAGATCCAGCGCCAGGAGAGCGAGTCGATCAGCCAGCCCCCGATGAACGGGCCCAGCGCTGTGGACACCCCGGACAGCCCGGCCCAGGCACCGATCGCCCGACCCCTGTCGTCGGGATGGAAGCTCGCCTGGAGCACCGACAGCGACCCGGGCGTGAGCAGCGCGCCACCGGCGCCCTGGAGGAACCGGGCCGCGATCAGCATGCTGGTGTCCTGGGCCAGCCCGCAGAGCACGGAGGCGGCGGTGAACCAGACCACGCCGATGAGGAAGATGCGTCGCCGGCCGAAGCGGTCGCCGAGCGCGCCACCGAGCAGCACGAACGCCGCCAGCATCAGCAGATAGCCGTTGATGGTCCACTGAAGATCGGCGACGTTCGCGCCGAGATCCTGCCCGAGCTTCGGCAGCGCCACGTTGACGACGGTGCTGTCGAGGAAGACCATTCCAGAGGCGAGTACGGCGGCGAGCAGCGTGCCCCGGCCGGCGGTGGTGCCCATCCGGAGGGCGGTCGCCGGTACGGGTGCGGTCATCCCACCAATGTGCCTTGCATCATGTGGGAGACGCCACGAAACGCCGAAACCGTGCCCGGGTACTGTGCGCAATCGCCGGGAGCCCCCAAGCTGGAGAGGTGTCGTCTGTGCGTACCAGATCAGGACCGCGAGCGGCGGTGGCCGCGCTTACCGCGGCGCTGGCGCTCGGCGTGGCCGGTTGCGTCCCGCAGGATGAGCCGACCACACCGCCGTCGAGCGACGGCGGCAACGCCGCTGAGCAGCTGAGCCAGCTCACCGTCGCTACCGCCGGCTCGATGAAGGGCTACAGCCGGGAGCGATTTCCGCACTGGCGGGACACCGGCAAGAACTGCGATATCCGGGACAGCATCCTCCAGCGCGACGGCAAGGACGTGAAGCTCTCCGGCTGCAACGTGGTCGGTGGGCGCTGGGAGAGCGTGTACGACGGTCGTAGCTTCTCGGATCCCTCCGACGTGGACATCGACCACATGGTGCCGTTGGCCAACGCCTGGCGCTCGGGTGCCGACGAGTGGGACAACGCGAAGCGCGGCGATTTCGCCAACGACACCACCCGTCCGCAGCTCTTCGCGGTTTCCGCCTCGTCGAACCGGGCAAAGGGTGACCAGGACCCGTCCCAGTGGAAACCGGCGAACCGGTCTTACTGGTGCAAATACGCCCAGGACTGGGTGACGGTCAAGCACTACTGGAAGCTGACGGTGACCAGCGCCGAGAAGGCCGCCCTGACCGACATGTTGGAGGGCTGTTAAGTGGGGAGTGACTCGTGACCGCCGCCGGGGAGAGCGGCCCGTCCGCCGCCGGTATGACCGCTGACGGCACCGCCGAGAGCCCCGCCGCCGTGCCGGGTGCCGGCATGGTCGCGGACTCGGGCGGGGCAGCCGGCCCGCAGGCCCGCACCACCGACATCGTGCCCGGCCCCGGCGGCGTGATGACCGACGAGGTCGGTGTCGTCACCGGCGACCTGACGCTGCGCACCGAGTACGCGGACGGCACTGTCACGGTGCGGGTGCAGTACAAGGACGCGGACGAGTGGTACGCGGTTACCGGCACGTCGGTCACGCTGGCCGACCCGGCTGGGCTGGACGCGGTGCACGGCGTCGCGGTGGGGCTGCTGAACCGCCCCGAGGGCTGACGAGCGCCGGCACCGCGTCCAGTCTCAGACGTACGAGCCCGGCTCGGTGGGCGCGGAGACCACGCCCGGCGCGTCCCCCTCGCCCTCGGGTCGGACGATCTGCGCGCTGACCCCGTGCGGGCGCAGCTCGCCGCTGGCGATCTGCTCGGCAAAGTGGCAGGCCACCCGGCTGGCGCCGATGTCCCGCAGCACCGGTCGCTCGTCCGCGCACCGGGTGGGCTGCGCCCACGGGCAGCGGGTGTGGAAGCGGCAGCCGGACGGCGGGTTGGCCGGCGACGGCAGGTCACCGGCGAGCAGGATCCGCTCCCGGCGGTCCTCCACGTCCGGATCCGGCACCGGCACCGCCGACATCAGCGCCCGGGTGTACGGGTGCAGCGGCTCGGTGTAGAGCCTGTCGCTCGGCGCCTCCTCGACCAGCGCGCCCAGGTACATGACGCCGACGGTGTCGGAGATGTGCCGGACCACAGCGAGATCGTGCGCGATCACCAGATAGGTAAGCCCCAGACTGTCCTGGAGTTCGTCCAGCAGGTTGACCACCTGGGCCTGGATCGACACGTCGAGCGCCGAGACCGGCTCGTCGGCGACGATCAGCTCCGGCCCGAGCACCAGCGCGCGGGCGATGCCGATGCGCTGCCGCTGCCCGCCGGAGAACTCGTGCGGGTAGCGCGACAGCGCCCAGCGCGGCAGCCCGACCGCGTCCAGGGTCTCGCCGATGATCCGCCGACGGTCGGTCCGGTCGGTGCCGATCCCGTGGGTCTGGAGGCCCTCGGTCAGGATCGACTCGACGTTCTGCCGGGGATCGAGGCTGGACATCGGGTCCTGGAAGATCATCTGCATCCGGCGACGCATGCTGCGCAGCTTGCCGGACGGCAGCGTCGTCAGCTCGACGCCGTCGAAGCTGACCTCGCCTGCTGTCGGCGGGGTGAGCTGGAGCAGCGCCCGACCCAACGTGGACTTGCCGCAGCCGGACTCACCCACCAGGCCGTAGGTCTTGCCGCGCGCGATGCTCAGGTCGACACCGTCGACGGCCTTCACCTGGCCGACCACCCGGTCGAAGAGCACCCCCCGTTTGATCGGGAAGTGCACCTTCAGGTCGCGCACCTCGACGAGGATGTCGTCGTCACTCACGCTTGTTCCTCCTCGCGCGGGGCGGGCACCATGCCCGGCAGCGGCTCCGGGTTGACGCACCGGTAGCTCCGTCCGTCGTGCGCGTGCACCAGCTCCGGCGGCTCACCCACACACTCGTCGACCCGGCGGGCGCAGCGTGGGGCGAAGGCGCATCCGTCCGGCCAGGGCAGCAGGTCGCGGACCGAACCGGGGATCGGGTTGAGCTTCTCGCCCCGCCCGGCGTCCAGGCGCGGCACCGAGCCGAGCAGACCGACCGTGTACGGGTGACGCGGCTGGCGGAACAGCGGACGACGGCGGGCCGTCTCCACCACCCGGCCGCCGTAGAGCACGTTGACGGTGTCGCACATGCCAGCCACCACGCCCAGATCGTGCGTGATCATCAACAGTGCGGTGCCGGAGTCCCGGACCAGTTCCTTGAGCAGCTCGAGGATCTGGGCCTGGATGGTGACGTCCAGCGCGGTGGTCGGCTCGTCGGCGATCAGCAGCCGTGGCTGGCAGGCCACCGCCATGGCGATGAGCGCGCGCTGGCGCATCCCACCGGAGAGCTGGTGCGGGTACTCCTTGAGCCGCCGCTTCGGGTCGGGAATGCCGACCCGGTCCAGCAGCGCCGCGGCCTCCTTCGCGGCGGCCTCGCCCTTCATCCCTCGGTGCCGGGTGAGCACCTCGGTCACCTGCAACCCGATCGGGATCACCGGGTTCAACGAGGAGAGCGGGTCCTGGAAGATCATCGCGATGTCCCGACCCCGGATGTCCCGGCGCGACCGGTCGTCGAGCTGGAGCAGGTCGGTGCCGTCGAAGACGGCCTTGCCGCCGACCCGCAGGCCGGGCTGCTTGGGCAACAGGCCCATGATCGCGAGCGAGGTGACGCTCTTGCCGCAGCCGGACTCACCGACCAGGCCGACCACCTCACCGGCGTCGACCGAGAAGGACACCCCGTCGACGGCGTGCACGGCCCGCTGACCACGGCGGGCGAACGTGACGGAGAGATCTTCAACTTCGAGCAGTGCCATTGCGGGCCTACTTCCGCAGTTTCGGGTCGAGGGCCTCGCGCATCGCCTCACCCAGCAGGGTGAAGCCGAGCGCGGTGATGATGATCGCGACGGCCGGGTAGATCGCCAGTGACGGCCGGATGCCGAGGTACTGCTGCGCGTCGGCGAGCATGACCCCCCACTCCGGTACGGCGGTGTCCGGGTTGCCGAGGCCGAGGAAGGAGAGCGCCGCGGCCTCGATGATCGCGGTGGCCAGGGTCAGCGTGGCCTGCACGATCACCGGGGCGAGCGAGTTCGGCACCACGTGCGTCAGCGCGATCTTCGACTTCTTGACGCCGAGCGAGGTCGCCGCCAGCACGTAGTCGCTGTTGGCCTGGGAGATCATCGAGCCGCGCAGCAGCCGGGCGAACACCGGCACCGAGACCACGCCGACCGCGATCATCACAGTGGTCAGGCTGGCCCCGAGCAGGGCGGCGATGCTCACCGCCAGCAGCAGGCTCGGCATCGCCAGCAGCATGTCGATGAAGCGCATCAGGGTGGTGTCGATCCACCGCCCCCACCGGCCACCGAGGCCGGCCGCGGCGCCGGAGACGCCACCGATCAGCGCGCCGACCGCCAGACCGATCAGGGTGGAGACCACGCCGACCAGCAGGGTCTGGCGGGCGCCCACGATCATCCGGCTGAACTCGTCGCGGCCCTGGTGGTCGTAACCGAACCAGTGGTCGCCGGTCGGGCCGGGAATGACACCCGGCTTGATCAGCCCTTCCCGGATACCGATCGTGTCCGTCGCCGCGTACGGCACGAGGAACGGGCCGACCACAGCGACCAGCACGAAGAGCGCCAGGATGACAGCGCCGACGATCGCGGCGGGGTTACCCCGCAGCCGGCGGAACGCCTCCTGCCAGAGGCTGACGCCCCGCTCGTCGTCGCGGGCGGCCAGCTCGGAGAGCCTGTCGATCTTTTCGCGCTTCTTGCCTGGGCTGAGTGTCATCGCACCCTCACCCTCGGGTCGATGAAGCTGTAGGAGAGATCGACCAGGAGGTTCACCAGCACGTACACCACCGCGATGATCAGGATGAAGCCCATCAGCACCGGATAGTCGCGTTGGCCGATGGCCTCGGCGACGAACGCTCCGATGCCGCTGAAGGCGAAGACGGTCTCGGTCAGCACCGCGCCGGAAAGCAGGCCGCCCGCGAGCAGACCGATCGAGGTGGCGACCGGCAGCATGGCGTTGCGCAGGACGTGCCGGCGACGAACCGTCTGCTCGGTCAGGCCCTTCGCCTCGGCGGTCCGTACGAAGTCCTCGTTCAGCACCTCCAGCACGCTCGCCCGGGTGATCCGGACAATGATCGCCAGCGGGATGCTGGCCAGCGCGATGCTGGGCAACACCAGATGCCAGAGGGCGTCGGCGGCGGCGTCCCACTCACGGGTCATCAACCCGTCGAGGACGAAGAAGTTGGTGACCCGGGTCGCCCCGAGTGTCGGGTCCTGCCGGCCGCTGGACGGGAACCAGTGCAGGTTCTCCGAGAAGATCGCTTTGAGCACGTAGCCCAGGAAGAAGACCGGGATGCAGATGCCGATCAGCGAGCCGCCCACTGACGCGTGGTCCAGGAAACGGCCGCGACGACGGGCGGCCAGGTAGCCCAGCGGGATACCGACGCCGATCGCGATGATCATCGCGGTGATGGTCAGCTCGACGGTGCCGGGGAAGCGCTCGATGAACTCCGTGGTGACCGCCCGCTTGGTGGAGGTCGAGGTGCCCAGGTCGAGCTTGATCATCCGCCGTACGAAACGGCCGTACTGCACCAGGATGGGCTCGTCGAGCCCCATGTTGCGGCGGATCGCGGCCCGCATCTCGGGGGTGCCGCGCTCGCCGAGGATGGCGGTCTCGGGGCCGCCGGGGAGTCGGCGGAGCCAGATGAAGAGCAGGAGGGAGAGCCCGAACAGCGTGGGTATCAGCTGAAGCAGGCGCCTGACGATGAACCGGAACACGGCGGCCTCGAAGGGGTGCGGAGGGTTGCGGGCGGGCGCTGTGCGACAGCGCCCGCCCGCGTTCCTTGCTGCGTCAGATCAGGACTTACTTGAACTCGGCGGTCGCGTACCGCTCGTCGGTGAGCGGGCTCGCCTTGACGCCGGTCACGTCCTTGCCGAACACGATCGCCGGCGGCGAGTGCGAGATCGGCACACCGGGCAGGAACTCCATCACGGACTTGTTCAGGGCCTTGTACTTCTCGGTCCGGGCCGCGATGTCGGCGGTGCCGTCCGCGTCCTTGAACTGGTCGAACAGGGCCTTGTTGTTGAAGCCCCACTCGTCCTTCGGCCGGTCGAAGAAGGTGCCGATGAAGTTGTAGGCGTCGCCGTAGTCGCCGGTCCAGCCCAGGAAGTGGATGTCGTGCTTGCTACCCGAGGTGGTGGCGTTCAGGTAGTCCGGGCTCCACTTCAGCGGGATCGCCTCGACGGTGATGCCAACGGCCTTCAGGTCCGCCGAGAGCAACTCGAAGATGTCCTTCGGGTTCGGCATGTACGGCCGGGTGACCTCGGTCGGGTAGTGGAACTTCAGCGTCAGGTTCGACGCGCCGGCCTCGGCCAGCAGCGCCTTCGCCTTGGCCGGGTCGTAGGTGTACTTGGTGACGTCACCGTTCCAGCCCTCGACGGTGTCCGGCATGAAGTTGTCGGCGACCTTGGCACCCGGCGGCAGCTTGGAGGTGACCAGCTGCTGGCGGTTCAGGGCGTACGCGATGGCCTGCCGGACGCGGATGTCGGCGAGCTTCGGGTTGCCCTTCTGGTTCATCGCCAGGTAGAGCACGTTGAACGCCGGGCGCGTGAGCATGTTGAAGCCCTCGCTCTTCAGCGGCTCGACGTCGGCCGGGCCAACCAGGTCGTAGCCCTGGATGTCACCGGAGCGCAGCGCCTGCTTGCGGGCGTTCTCATCCGAGATCGTCTTGAAGATGAGGGTCTTCAGCTTGGCCTTGGCGCCCGAGTAGTCCTCGTTGCGCTCCAGGGTCAGCGTCTTGTTCGCCACGTCCCAGGTCTTGAACTTGAACGGGCCGGTGCCGGTCGGGTGCTCCGTCGCGTACGACGGGTACTTGATGTCCTCGGCGGTGCCCGCGACGTTGCTCGCGTCGAACTCCTGCAGCGCCTTCGGGCTGTGGATGGAGAACGAGGGGAGCATCAGCGCGGCCGGGACCTTGCTGGAGACCCGGGTGAAGGCCAGGTCCACAGTGGTGGCGTCCTTGGCGGTGCAGGACTTGAAGAGACTCGGCGGGAGATCCGCGTTCTCGTTCTTGGCGAAGCCGCCCATGACGTCCTGCCAGTACGCGGTCACGTCCGGGCTCTGCATGAGGCCCTTGGCGTTGTACCAGCGGTTGAAGTTGACGCAGACGGCCTCGGCGTTGAAGTCGGTGCCGTCGTGGAACTTCACGCCCGAGCGGAGCTTGAAGGTCCAGGTGGTGCCGGCGGCGTCCGGGGTCCAGGACTCGGCCAGGCCGGGGGTGACCTTCGTGCCACCCTCCTCCGGTCGGACCAGGGTCTCGAAGACCTGACGCGCCACGCGCAGCGACTCACCGTCGCTGGCGAAGCTCGGGTCGAGCACCTTCGGGTCTCCGGCGACGCCGAAGACGAGGGTGTCCTTCTTGCTACCGCCGGATTTGTCGTCGCGGTTGCTCTCGGCGCAGCCTGCTACCGCGAGGGCCGCGACCGCGATGGCCGCGATCGCGGCCTTCGGCCTGGGTGCACGCATGTGTGCTTCACCTCGTCCTTGGGGGTACGGACAACGTGGTGACAGGGGTCACCGATGGCGGTGACCATAGCTCCCGATGCGTCCACCCGGAAACCGCTGAGTGGACGGTTGGTATCGGATCGTGCCTCAACCGCCGCTTGACATTCGATTCTTAGGCAAACAGCGGGAAAAACCGATCAATCAGCACCCGCGATGCCAAACTGTTACGTCGAACAGCCCCGATGAGGGCACAGGTGTCAGATCATTTCCGGGCAGAGACGCAGCGGTGGCCGGCACCCATGCCATGTACGCGGGGATCGCGCCGGCCTCCAGCACCGAGAAACCGGCGGCGATGGTGG
>NZ_JBEZGJ010000107.1:0-25346 GCF_040649965.1 Micromonospora sp. NPDC048843 | reverse complement strand
CCGCTGTTTCGCGGCCGACGCGAGCCCCTCGATGCGGTCCTAGGGGCGGCAGCGGTGGACGCCGGGCCGCGCTGCTTCGCGTCCGCCGACCGTTGTCGGTCCCGTCAGCGGGTGGGCAGTTCCGGGCCGCCGTCGAGCAGGGGGCCGAGCAGGTCGTCGTACTCCTCGACCCGGGCCAGGACCTCGGCGGCGGTGAACTGGCGGACGGCCGGCTTCCGGCCGCGCGCGCCGGCCTCGACCTCGTCCCAGGTCAGCGGCGTCGACACCGACGGCACCGACTGGGCGCGTAGCGAGTACGGCGCAACAGTGGTCTTCGCCGCGTTGTTCTGGCTCCAGTCGATGAAGACCTTGCCCGGTCGGAGGTTCTTCGCCATCTTCGACACGATCAGCTTCGGGTGGGCCTTCTCCAGCTCCTGGGCGATCCGCCGGGCGTAGTCGGAGACGAGGTCGGACGGCTGGGTGCCGGCGATCGGGCAGCAGAGCTGCATGCCCTTCTTGCCGGACGTCTTCGGGTACGACTCGATGCCGTCGTCGGCGAGGCGGTCGCGCATCAGGACCGCCACCGGGCAACACTCGGCGAGCCCGGCCGGCGGGCCCGGGTCCAGGTCGACGACCATCATGTCCGGGTGCTCGCCCACCTTCCACTGCGGTGTGTGCAGCTCCAAGGCGGCCAGGTTGGCCAGCCAGACCAGTGTGGGCAGGTCGTCGGCGACCACGTAGTCGATGGTCTCCCGGCCCTTCGTCGACCCGGGCGCTGGCAGGTTCTCCACCCGTACCCAGTCCGGGGTCGCGGCCGGCGTGTTCTTCTCGAAGAACGACTTGTCGTCCACCCCGTTGGGGAAGCGGATCCGGGTGACCGGTCGGTCCCGCAGGTGCGGCAGCAGCACCGGGGAGATTCGGGTGTAGTAGTCGATCACCTCACCCTTTGTGAACCCGGCCGCCGGGTAGAGCACCTTGTCCAGGTTGGACAACTCCAGCGCGCGGCCCTCGACGTCCACCCGTAGCCGTTCACCCGGCATCGTCGACCTCCTCGGGAGGCTTGTCCGGGCGCAACCGCAGCACCCGGGGGAAGCGCAGCCGGCCGTCAGGGGTGCGCTGGCCGTACTTCACCTCCACCACCACCTGGGGTGTTACCCAGATGGCGCCCCGCGCATCCTCGCGCGGCATCCCCGGCGCGAACGGTGACACGCCGGAGCGCAGCGGCTCCAGCTCGGCGAGGAGCTGCCGCTCGATGGCCGCGCCGATGCCACCGCCGACCCGACCCCGGTAGATCAGTCGGCCGTCCGGGCCGGGCACCCCGACCAGTAGCCCGCCGATGCGGCGCGCGCCCGGTCGCCAACCACCGATGACGAAGTCGCCGGTCACCTCCAGCTTGACCTTCACCCAGTCCGGCGAACGCACCCCCGGGCGGTAGACGGCCCCGACCCGCTTGGCCATCACCCCTTCCAGGCCGTGCTCCCCGGCCGCCTCGTAGGTAGCCGGCCCGTCGGTGAACATCGGCGGCACCGCCCACCGGAGGCCACCGAGCGCGAGCGCCTCCAGGGCCTCCCGGCGGCGCTCGTACGGCCAGCCGGTCAGGTCGTCGCCGTTCAGCCGGAGCAGGTCGAAGATCATGTACGTCACCGGCATGACCGCTGCCAACCGGGCGGCCTTGGCCCGGTCCCGGACGTGCATCCGTTCGGCAAGCGCTGTGAACGACGGCTGCCCGCCCTGTCCGAGCAGCACCACCTCACCGTCGAGCAGTGCGTCGTCGACCTGCTCGGGCAGGGTGGCCAACTCCGGGTAAGCGGCGGTGATCTCCACGCCGGAACGGGCATACAGGTGCTGACCGCCACCTGAGATGTCGGCCAGGGCGCGGACGCCGTCCCACTTGAACTCGTACGCCCAGCCGTCACCCGCCGGGAGCGGCCCGGTCATCGCGAGCATCGGCTTGAGCGGCGCGCCGGGCACGACCCGACTGTAGTAGCAGCCCGAACACCTCGCGTCCGGTTCTTTCGGATGCGAGCATGGTCGATACCGGGGAAGGGAGCGCAGGATGCGTGCCATCTGGAAGGGAGCCGTGTCGTTCGGGCTCGTCTCGATCGGGGTGAAGCTCTACTCCGCGACCGAGGAGAAGGACATTCGGTTCCACCAGGTGCACCGCGAGGACGGCGGTCGGATCCGCTACAAGCGCACCTGCTCGGTCTGCGGCGAAGAGGTCACCTACGACGACATCGCCAAGGGCTACGACATCGGCGGCGGCGAAATGGTGATCCTCACCGATGAGGACTTCGCCGACCTGCCACTGACCAGCTCCCGTGCCATCGACGTGCTGGAGTTCGTGCCAGCCGAGCAGGTCGACCCGATCCTCTACAACAAGGCGTACTTCCTCGAGCCGGAGGGCGCGGCAACCAAGCCGTACGTGCTGCTGCGCGACGCGCTCATCGACTCTGAGCGGGTGGCCATCGTCAAGGTGGCGCTGCGCCAGCGGGAGCAGCTGGCCACGCTGCGGGTCCGCGAGGGTGTGCTGCTGCTCAACACAATGCTCTGGCCGGACGAGATCCGTACCCCGGACTTCGGTTTTCTCGACGAGGACCTCAAGGTGCGCCCGCCGGAGCTGGCCATGGCCAGTTCACTGATCGACTCGATGACCGGCGAGTTCGAGCCGGACGTCTTCACCGACGACTACCGGGCCGCGTTGCAGGAGGTCATCGACGCCAAGGTGGAGGGTCGGGAGGTCGTCCAGCCGGAGGAGGTCGAGGAGGCCCCGGCCGCGGCGGTGGACCTGATGGCGGCGTTGAAGGCCTCGGTGGAGCGTGCCAAGGCGGCTCGCGGCGAGCAGCCTGCCCGGGGCGGTGGTGGTGGCGAGCCGACGCCCATCTCGTCGGCCCGGTCGGCGCAGAAGGCAGCCGAGAAGAAGGCGGCCAAGGCACCCGCGAAGAAGACCGCGGCGAAGAAGACGGCAGAGAAGAAGGCGGCCGAGCCGGCGAAGAAGACCGCCGCGAAGAAGACCGCCGCGAAGAAGGCGGAGCCGGCCAAGAAGACCGCCGCACGCAAGACCGCACCCCGCAAGAGCGCCTGACCGTACGGCAGCGGCGGCGGTGTCCGCCTCGCCGGGTACGCTCCGCCGGCCGCTGGCGACCGGAGGAGCCCCCATGCCGTACACCCCTGATCTGGACCGGTTACTGACGCCCGGCGCCCGCTTCACCGACCAGCACGGCGGGTACCTGATCGAGGTTCACCCGGTGGGCGACATCGTGTTGCCGACCGGTCGCGTGGTCGGGTGTGACCCGCTGGTCTGCCCGGAGGCGGAGCCGTTCACCGTGACAGTGCCGCCGGGGCGGCATCCCGCCCGCGCCTGGGTGGCTGTGGTGCTCCGGGAGGACGCCGAGGTGGACCGCCGGGTCGCCGCGCTGGAGCTGGTCGTCTCGGCGGAACCGACGATCCGCTGGGAGCCGGCCGTCGCGGGCGACCAGGACGTCGCCACGCTCGGCGCGGACGACTACTTCGGATACGGGGTGGACGCCGGTGTCGGCACCCTCGCCGACCCGACCGCGCTCGCCGTCCTGGAGAGCTGGGACTCCGACCGGGTCGAGGAGGTCTTCATCCCGACCGAGCTGCCGTCGTCCCCGGTCCCGGGGCTGATCACCGCCGTGTTGGACGAGGCCAGCGGCGCCAACGTCGTCACGGTGGCCACCGGTTGGGGCGACGGCTGCTACGGCACCTGGATCGGCCGTACCGCCGACGGACGGATCACGTCGTTCGTGACCGACTTCATGGTCGTCCCGGAATAACCGCCCGGGAAAGCCTCGGAATGTCGCACTGGGCGATCCGAGGCGTCGGCGGCGGGCACGGTAGGCCGCGGTGCGGGTACCGTGTGCGTCGGCTTTCCCCCCGGCACCGGGTGCCGGCCACACTTCGCAGCAGGGAGTCGACGACGTGAGCGAGCGGACGCAGCAGACGGGCCCGGACCAGAGCCCGGCAACCAAGTCGGGGCGCCGCCTGGCCGCCCAGTTGGCGGAGAAGAAGGCCGCCGACGCGAGGCGCAAGCGCAACGCGTGGGCCAGCGGCCTCGCCGCCGTCGCCGTGGTCGGGGTGCTGATCGGCGTCTTCGTGACGATCGGCGGGGGCGACGACAAGCCCAAGAACCAGGCCGATGCGACCCCGTCCGCCTCCGCCCCGGCCCCCGACGAGGCTGGCGCGCCCCCCGCTCCGCAGCTGCCCGAGGGCTCCGACCCGGCGCTGGGCACCAAGCCGACGGTGACGCCGGGCACCGGTGAGCTCAAGAAGCTCACCGTCACCCCGCTGATCAAGGGCAAGGGTCCGGCAGTGCAGAAGGGCCAGAACATCACCACCAACTACGTGGGGGTGTTCTTCAAGGACGGCAAGGAGTTCGACTCCTCCTGGAAGGCCGGGCAGCCGGCCACCTTCCCGATCGGCGTCGGCCAGGTCATCCCCGGCTGGGACCAGGGTCTGGTCGGGGTGACTGTGGGCAGCCGGGTGCAGCTCGACATCCCGGGCGAGCTGGCGTACGGCAACGACGAGGCCGCCGCCGGTGGACGTCCCACCGGTCCGCTGCGCTTCGTTGTGGACGTGCTCGCCGCCCAGTGACCTGTCCACGTCGTCCCGGTTGTCGCCGGGACGCGATGGAGTTGTTCACATGGGGCTTCCGGCCCGTCACCCTGCGGCAGTAGGTTCGGCGTCACCCCGGGCGGTTCGCCGCCCGGGGTGAGCATCCGGAACCGGGACGCGGAGGTGCATGTGACGGCGCTGGACGAGCCTGGGCGGACTGCCCGGTCGATGTGGTCGTACTTCGAGCCGGTGCACACCGTCACCTATCTGCACCCCCGGGCCCGGGCCGCGTACGAGGCGGTAGGGCTGCGCGGCTACTGGCGCGGTTACTTCGCCGGCCGGGCCGCGCCGCTGGGCGCCGCCGAGGCGGCCCCGGTGATCGCCGCCTTCTTCAACTTCGCACCGCCGATGGTGGCTCGCGCGCTGCCGGCGGTGTGGCGGTTGGCCACCCCGCAGGAGGCGCTGCGCGCCCGTTTGACCGGTGCCGTTCAGGCGCTCGCCGAGCTGACCTACGAGCTTCCGGAGTCGCACCTGGTGGAGGCCGCCGACCTGCTGGAGCGGGCCGCCTCGGCGGCGCAGACCGCGGGCCGGGTTCTCGGCGCTGCCAACGCGGCCCTCCCGGCCGGCGAATACCCACTGGCGCGGCTCTGGCAGGCCGCCACCACGCTGCGCGAGCACCGGGGGGACGGGCACGTGGCGGCGCTGGTGGCCGCCGGCCTGGACCCGGTGGAGACGCTGACCGGGCGGGTCGCGCTGGACGGTTCGTCGCCGCAGTACCTGCTGGGCCGAGGCTGGTCCGAGGACCAGTGGCAGGCCGCCCGCGAGCGGCTCATCGAGCGGGGTTGGCTGACCGGGGGCGGCGCGGCCACCGACCACGCCCGGGCCGAGTTCCAGGCCATCGAGGACGCCACCGACCGCGCCGCCGCGCACCCGTGGCAGGCGCTCGGCGTCCACGACACGGACCGGCTCCGGGAGCTGCTGGAGCCCATCGCCCGGTCCGGTCACACACTGCTTCCCGAGGGCAGCCCGCTCGGTCTGCCCGCGTTGCCCGGCTGACCGGGCACCCACCGGTCGGGCAGGATGGGTCCGTGACTGATGCGGTGGTCTTCGACCTGGACGGCGTGATCGTGGATTCCGAGCCGGTGTGGGAGGAGGTCCGCCGGGCGTACGTGGCGGCGCACGGCGGGACGTGGCAACCGGACACGCAACGCCGACTCATGGGGATGAGCACCGGGGAGTGGGCCCACTACCTCAGCGGAGAGCTGGGCGTCGACCGCACCGCCGAGCAGGTCGCCGTCGAGGTGGTCGAGGAGATGACCCGACGCTACCGGGACCACGTACCCCTCATCGACGGCGCCGATCAGGTCGTCCGCCGGCTGGCCGCGCGGTGGCCGCTCGGGTTGGCCAGCTCGTCGCCGACCCGGCTGATCGAGGCGGCGCTGGCGGCGACCGGCCTGACCGACGCGTTCGGCGCGACCCTCTCCACCGAGCAGACCGAGCGGGGCAAGCCCGCACCGGACGTGTACCTGAGCGTGGCGGAGCGTCTCGGCGTCGACCCGACCCGCTGTGCTGCGGTGGAGGACTCGTCCAACGGGGTGCGTTCCGCCGCGGCGGCGGGGATGCGGGTGGTGGCGGTGCCGCACGGCTCGTACCCGCTCGATCCGGACGCCGCCGGGCTGGCGGCGGCGACGCTGAACGCGATCGGTGAGCTGACCCCGGAGTTGGTGGACGAGCTGGGTTGACAGGGGTCGAGCCGGGTAGAGACCACGGATGAAGGCCATCGTGTACGAGCGCAACGGCGACCCTTCGGTGCTCGATCTGGTCGACCGGCCGGTGCCGGAGCCGGGTGCGGGCGAGGTCCTGGTGCGGATGGCGGTCTCCGGGGTGAACCCGACCGACTGGAAGTCCCGCCGCAACGCCCCGCCTAACGGGTGGCAGATCCCCGGGCAGGACGGCGCGGGGGTGGTCGAGGCTGTCGGCGACGGGGTCGACCCCGACCTGATCGGTGAGCGGGTGTGGGTCTGGGAGGCCGCCTGGCAGCGACAGTGGGGCACGACGGCGGAGTACACGCTGGTGCCGGTCCGGCAGGCGGTACGCCTCGGCGCCGCCCCGTTCGAGCTGGGCGCGGCCCTGGGCATCCCGTTCCTCACCGCGCACCGCTGTCTGACCGCCGGCGAGTTCATGCCGGACACGCTGCGGGCCGGCGCGTTGGCGGATCACACGGTGCTGGTGCAGGGCGGCGCGGGCGCTGTCGGCAACGCCGCGATCCAGCTCGCCCGGTGGGCCGACGCCACTGTGATCGCCACTGTGAGCAGCGCGGAGAAGGCACAGCTCGCGGCCTCGGCAGGCGCTTCCTTCGTGATCAACTATCGGGAGCAGGACGTGGTCGAGGAGGTCCGCAAGATCGCCCCCGACGGGGTGCACACGATCGTGGAGGTCTCCCCCGCCCGCAACGCCTCGGTCGACGTACGGGTGCTGCGGCACGGCGGCGCGGTCTGCATGTACGCCGACAACGGCGGGGACGAGGTGAGCATCCCGATCCGGGCGATGATGGCGCCGAACGCCCGCTGGCAGTTCGTGCTGGTCTACACCGAGCCGAAGGCGGCCAAGGCGCAGGGCGTGAAGGACGTGGCGGCGGCGGCGAGCCAGGGTGGCATCCGGGTCGGCGCGGAAGCCGGTCTGCCGCTGCACTACTACCCGCTGGCGGAGGCGGCCGCTGCGCACCAGGCGGTGGAGGACTCGACTGTGGGCAAGGTGCTCATCACGACCAGCGATGCCTGATCGGGTCGCTGACCACCCGATTTCCCCGTCAGCAGGACAGAAGCGAACAACTTTCGCAACAATGACGGTGCGGGTCACCCCGCGTGGAGCGGGCGGCCCCGGCGCGGTGCGAACGCCGGGGCCGCCCCTGGGGAGGGTTTAGGAGTACTCCCGCCCCAACAGGCGACAGTGCCGGGGAAAACGTTACGGGGCTGTCAGCTCCCGGACAGTCAGCTCACCCTCGGCGTACCGCGAACGGACGACCTTCTTGTCGAACTTGCCGACGCTCGTCTTCGGCACCGTGTCGATGAACGCCCAGCGCTCGGGCAACTGCCAGCGCGCCACCGACCCGGCCAGGAAGTCCCGCAACTCCTCGGCGGTCACCGAAGCGCCCTCCCGGACCACAACCGTGGCCAGCGGACGTTCGTCCCACCGCTCGTCCGGGACCCCCACCACGCACGCCTCCAGCACCGCCGGGTGGGCCATCAGCGCGTTCTCCAACTCCACCGACGAGATCCACTCGCCACCGGACTTGATCACGTCCTTGGCACGGTCGGTCAGGTTGATGTACCCGTCCGGTGAGAGGGTGCCCACGTCGCCGGTCCGCAGCCAGCCGTCGCGGAACTTCTCCTCGTCCGGGGCGTCGTCACCGACGTACCGGGCGGTCACCCACGGCCCTCGGACCTCCAACTCGCCCACCGCCGTGCCGTCGGCGGGCATCGGGTCGCCCGACGGGCCGACGATCCGCGCCTGCACGCCCGCCGGCACCCGCCCCTGGGTGTAGCGGTAGCGCCAGGCCTCATCACCGGTCGCACCGGCCGGCGGACGCGAGACCGACCCCAGCGGAGACATCTCGGTCATTCCCCAGGCGTGGATGACGTCGATTCCGTGCCGCTCGTCGAACGCGTGCATCAGCGCCGGCGGGCACGCCGAGCCTCCGACGATGACCTCACCGAGCGAGGACGTGTCCACGTCGTGGGTGTCCAGGTAGGCCAGCAGGTCGGTCCAGATGGTCGGCACCGCGCCGGCCAGTGTGGGCCGCTCGGCGGCGATCATCTCGGCGATCGGCGCGGCCTGGAGGAACCGGTCCGGCATGATCAGCGACGCGCCGGAGAGGAAGGCCGCGTAGGGCAGGCCCCAGGACATGGCGTGAAACATCGGCACGATGGCCAACTCGCGGTCGGTCGGCCCGAGGCCGAAACCCTCCGGCATGCAGACCTGCAACGAGTGCAGATAGATCGACCGGTGCGAGTAGGCCACGCCCTTCGGGTTGCCAGTGGTGCCCGAGGTGTAGCAGAGCGCGGCGGCGTCGCGCTCGTCCACCTCGGGCCAGTCGTACGTGTCGGGCCGGTCGGCGAGCAACGCGTCCCAGTGATGCACCGTGATCCGGTCGCCGGCCGCCGCCACCAGCGGCGCCGGGTCACCACCGCCGACCACCACGACGTGCCGCACAGTGGTCAGCTCACCGATCACCCGGGCCAGCAGCGGGATGAGCGTGCTGTCGACGAGCACCACCCGGTCCTCGGCGTGGTTGGCGATGTAGACGACCTGGTCGGGGAAGAGCCGGATGTTGAGCGTGTGCAGCACAGCGCCCATGCTCGGCACCGCGAAGTAGGCGATCAGGTGCTCGTTGTTGTTCCACATGAAGGTCGCGACCCGCTCGTCGCCGGTCACCCCGCACTCGTCGCGCAGCCCGTGTGCCAGCCGGGCGGCGGCCCGGCCCACCTCGGCGTACGTCATCCGACGGGGTTCGGCGCCCGTCCAGGTGACCACCTCGGCCGTGCCGTGCACCAGTGCACCGTGGTCGAGGATCCGGGAGATCTGCAGAGGGGCGTCCATCATCGTGCTACGCATGGGTAACAAGCTAGTGTCGGCGGTCACACGTTGGGAACCCCCGTAAGTTGTCGCAGGTGAGCATCTCCTGGGCCGACTCGTACGTGGGGCAGTTGCGCGCGCTCGCCGGGGACCGGACGCTGATGTTCGTCGGCGCCCGTGCCGTGGTCAACGACGATGCCGGGCGCATCCTGCTGATCAAACGCTCGGACAACGGCCAGTGGGCCATGCCGGCCGGCGCGATGGAGCTGGGCGAGTCGATCGCCGACTGCGCGGTACGCGAGGTCCGCGAGGAGACCGGGCTGCGCGCGCTGCGGGTCTGCGCGTTCGCCCTCTACACCGGCCCGGACCGGACGAGCACCAACATGTACGGCCACACGTACCAGGTGTTCACGACGGCGTTCAAGGTGGAGGAGTGGGACGGGCAGTTGGCCCGGGTCACCGACGAGACCACCGACGCCGGCTTCTTCCCCCGGGACCGGTTTCCCGCCCCACTCTCCACGTCGGTCATCGAAACCCTTGCCGACCTGGACGTCTTCGAGCAGACGAACCGGCTCATCCTCAAGTAGGGCGGCCCCGGAGCCACCGACCCCGGGGCCGTGCCTCACTGCGGCAGCCGGAGCCCGGCGAAGAACCCTTCCTGGATCCAGTTCGGGTACGCGACGGGCAGCTTGGTGGCCTCGTCCAGCTCGGTGAGGTCCTGCTCGGTCAGTGTGAGATCCGAGGCGGCGATGTTGTCGACCAACTGCTCGTGCTTGCGGGCACCGACGATCACGCTGGTCACTGCCGGTCGGGACAGCAGCCAGGCGACCGCCACCCGGGCCGGGCTCACCTCGTGCCGCTCGGCGACGCCCTTGAGCACGTCGACCACTCCGAAGGCGTGCTCGGGGTCGAACGGGGTGAAGCTGGCGTAACCGGGCTGGGCGCTCCGCGCGCCACTGTCGGCGACGGCACCGTCCCGGCTGACCTTGCCGGAGAGGAAACCACCGGCGAGCGGGCTCCAGACGGTCAGCCCGACACCCTCGTTGAGTGCCATCGGCACCACGTCGCGCTCCACGTCCCGGCCCAGCAGCGAGTAGTACTCCTGCACCGAGACGAACCCGGCCAACTTCTCCCGAGCGGAGATACCCAGCGCCTTGGAGATCTGCCAGGCGGCGAAGTTCGCGGCGCCGATGTAGCGGACCTTGCCCTGCCGGACCGCGTCGTCGAGCGCGCGCAGCATCTCCTCCATGGGAGTGATCTGGTCGAAGTTGTGGATCTGGTACAGGTCGATGTGATCGGTGCCCAGTCGGCGCAGGCTGTCCTCCAGGTTCTGCATGATGTGCAGCCGGGAGGTGCCTACGTCGTTCGGGCCGGGGCCCGTCCGGGAGTGCACCTTCGTCGCCAGTACGACGTCGCGACGCCGCTTGCCGAGCGCCTTGCCGAGCAGCTCCTCGCTCTCGCCGTCGCTGTAGCCGTCGGCGGTGTCGACGAAGTTGACGCCCGCGTCCAGCGCGGTGTCCACCAGCCGCTGCACCTCTGGCAGCGCCAGCCCACCCAGGGTGCCCCAGAGCGGGTGCCCGCTGCCGCCGAAGGTCATCGCGCCGAGCGAGATCTCCGAGACGTACACCCCGGTGGTGCCCAGCAGTCGGTACTTCACGTGTGTTGCTCCTCATGGTGGGTCGGAGGCCGAGGTCAGGCACTCCGTGGTCACTATGTCGGACACTGTGTCCGGCAACGAGCGTACGTCGCCGCCCCGACCCCCGGCCACCTAGGATTCCGGCTATGCCCTCGATCACCCGCCGCCGCCCGCGCAACCCCGACGGACGCGCGGCCGTCGAAGCGCGGGTGCTGGCGGCCACCGAGCGGCTCCTGAAGGAGGGGATCCGCTTCACCGACCTCGGCGTGCAGCGGATCGCCGCCGAGGCCGGCGTGGCGCGGTCGACCTTCTACACCCACTTCCGGGACAAGACCGAACTGCTCATGCGCCTCGCCGGCACCATGCGGGAGAGTTCGTTCGACCGCACCGGCGAATGGGACCCGGGTGGCCCTGGCGACCCGCTCGCTCGGCTCACCGAGGTGTTCGCCGACGTGATCCGGATATACCGGACGTACGCCCCGGTGCTGGCCGCGGTCAGCGAGGTCGCCGCGTACGACGAGGTGGTCCGGGAGTACTGGGCGGCCGGGCTGGAGCGGTTCGTTGCCCGCACAGTCGACGTGCTCCGGATCGAGCAGCAGGCCGGGCGTACCCCCGCCGGCCTGGACGTGACGACGGCCAGCCGGCTGATAGTGGTCGGCGGCGACCGCTTCCTCGCCGACCACGTCAGCACGACCTCGGCCGACCCCGATACCGACGCGGCAGCCGCCCGGGAGTTGGCCGCGACCTGGTGGTACGGCGCCTACCGCCGCCCCGCCTGACCACCCGGGGCTCCGCTGACGCCGACCGCCCCGGAGCGGTCCGGGGCGGTCGGCGTCGAGACGCTCAGATCATCGTCTGGGACTTGGCCTCCATGTCGGCGGCGGCCTCCTCCTTCGACTCGCGGGTCAACGGCTTGCCGCCCGGAGCCGGGGCCTCCCCGCCGAGCGGGTCGGCGCCACCGGTGGCACCCTTCGGGCCGGCACCCCGCAGCTGCGTGTTGGGCAGCGTCAGTGTGACCACCACCGCCACGATCGCGATCAGGCCGGCGGTCAGGAAGACCATGTCCAGCGCGTCGACGAAGGCGCCCTGGATGGCCGCACGCACCGGCCCCGGCAGGGCCAGGATGGTGGCCGGATCGTTGATCGAGATGTTGGCGCCACCACTCGCCGCCACCGCGGCCTGCTCCTGCGGCGGGAGCTGCGCGATCGCGCCGGGCAGCCGGTCGGCGAGCCCGCCGGTCAGCCGGGACGAGAGCACAGTGCCGAGGATCGCCACACCGAACGAACCGCCCAGCGACCGGAAGAACGTCGCCGAGGAGGTGCCGGCACCCAGGTCGCGTACCGAAACCGCGTTCTGTACCGCCAGGATCAGCGACTGCATGCACAGGCCCAGGCCGACGCCGATCACCACCATGTACCCGAACGCCACCCAGAGCGAGGTGGCCACCTCCAACTGGGTGAAGAGGAACATGCCGACCAGGAGCGTCACCGAACCGGCCACCGGGAACCACTTGTAGCGGCCGATCCGGGTCATCGCGCGGCCGGTCAGGATCGAGGTGATGATGATGCCGGCCATCATCGGCAGCATCAGCAGACCGCTGCGTGTCGGCGAGGCACCCTTCACGATCTGCAGGTACAGCGGGATGAAGATGATCGAACCGAACATCACCAGACCGATGATGAGCAGGGCGGAGTTGGCCAACGCGAAGGTGGCGTTCCGGAACAGCCGCAGCGGCAGGATCGGCTCGGCCACCCGGGCCTCCTGGAGGACGAAGAGCACCCCCAGCACCACGCCGGCCACGAAGAGCCCGATGATCACGCCGGAGCCCCAGGCGTACTCGTTGCCGCCCCAGCTCAGCGCGAGCAGCAGCGAACTCACCCCGGCCACCAGCAGGCCGGCGCCGAGCCAGTCGATCGAGTGGTCCCGACGTTCGAACGGGATCAACCGCATCACGTGGTAGCAGACGACGATGGCCAGGATCGCCAGCGGCACGTTGATGTAGAAGATCCACCGCCAGTCGGTCTCCGCGAAGTAACCACCCACCAGCGGCCCGGCGACCGACGAGATCCCGAAGACCGCGCCGAACAGGCCCTGGTACCGACCACGCTCCCGGGGTGACACCACGTCCGAGATGATGGTGAACGCGAGCGTCAGCAGACCACCGGCGCCCAGACCCTGGATACCCCGGGTGACGATCAGCTGGGTCATGTTCTGCGACAGCCCGGCCAGCAACGACCCGAGCAGGAACGTGCCGATCGAGAAGAGGAAGACCGGCCGACGCCCGTACAGGTCGGCCATCTTGCCGTAGAGCGGCGTCGACGCGGTCGAGGCGAGCAGGTACGCGGTGACCACCCAGGAGTAGTGGTTGATCCCGCCCAGCTCGCCCACGATGGTCGGCAGCGCCGTACCGACGATGGTCTGGTCGAGTGCGGCCAGCAGCATGCCGGTCATCAGGCCCAACATGAGCAACCGGATCTGCCGACGGTTCAGCACCGGCGCGTCTGAGGCTTCGGTGGTCATGTGGCCTTCTATCCCGCCACCCGCAGAACATGCGCCGAACCACCAAAAAACCAACCCCGTACCGCACCCGCTCCGCCAGCGTTCCCGCGCTCCCGCCTCCTGGCGTTGATCAAGAGGTTTGCGTCAGGAACGCCGTGCGTCATGACGCAAACCTCTTGATCACCGGGGCAAGGGCCCCGGGGGAGGGTGGCTGGGGTCAGGGGGTGGTGAAGGTTGTGGTTATCGCTGCGCAGAAGGCGGGGAGGTCGTCGGGTTTACGGCTGCTGGTCAGGTTGCCGTCGGTGACGCACTCCTCGTCCACCCAGGTGGCCCCGGCGTTGGTCAGGTCGGTACGCAGTGTCGGCCAGGAGGTGATCCGCCGGCCGCGCACCACGTCCGCCTCGATCAGCGTCCACGGGCCGTGACAGATCACCCCGACGGGCTTGCCCGCGTCGAAGAACGCCTTCACGAACCGCACCGCGTCCGGGTCGCCCCGCAGGAAGTCCGGGTTCGCCACCCCTCCGGGCAGCACCAACGCGTCGTAGCCGGCGGCGTCGGCCTTGTCGACTGTCACGTCCACGTCGTACGTCCTGGAGTGGTCCAGGTGGTTGAAGGACTGGATGGAGCCGGGCTTCAGCGAGACCAGCTCGGCCGTCGCGCCGGCGGTCTCCACCGCCTCGCGTGGCTGGACGTACTCGACCTCCTCGACGCCGTCGGCGGCCAGGAAGGCGATCCGCTTGCCCTGCAATGTCGCTGCCATCTCGGTACATCTCCTTTCCGGGGTACCTCAATTCCCTTCCCGACACCGAACGTCCGAAACGGCCCATCCGGGCACGGAGGGCATGCCGGTGACGTAGCCACAGGTCAGACACCGCGCAGGTTTGTCCGCCAGGCCGCTGGGGACCCGGGGAGGCATGGCAGGAGCAGCAGCGGAGCAGCGCCGGTTCGCCACCGTCGTGGAGAGCTGGCTCGGACGCCCAGTCCTGATCGTTGGCGACGCCATGTTGGACGAATGGCGGTTCGCCGACTCCGACCGGCTCTGCCGGGAGGCGCCCGCCCCGGTCCTGACCCTGCGTCGGCGGATCTCCGCCGCCGGTGGGGCCGCGAACACCGCCGTCAACGTCGCCGCCCTCGGCGGCCGGGCTGTGTTGGTGGCACCGGTTGGTGCCGACGTCGCCGGGGACGAACTGCACGACTGCCTGGACCGCGCGAGCGTCTGGGACCGCACCGTCAACCAGCCCGGGCGACCCACACCGGTCAAGCGGCGGATGTTGGCCGGCAACCAGATCCTGCTGCGTGAGGACTCCGGCGACCCGGAGGACGCCCTGGACCACGACGGGGTGAGCCGGCTGCTCACCGCCCTGAGCTGCGCCACCGAAGAGTTGCGCGCCGCCGCCGGTGGGGAGGCCCCGACCCTGGTGGTCTGCGACTACGGCCTGGGCGCGCTGCCCGCGCCGGTCCGCGCGTGGCTGGTCGAGAACCGCCAGCGGTACGCCACAGTCGCGCTGGACGCCCACGACCTGGCCGACTGGCGGGGCCTCGCGCCGACAGTGGTCACCCCCAGCTTCGCCGAGGCGACCCGACTGTTGGCCCGCGCGGGCGGTACGACCCGACCGACCGGCGGGACCGAACTGCACCTGGAACACCCGGACGGCGAACCCGTCGACGGACCGTCCGAGATGACAGCTGGCGCGGCCCCGGGGGCGGTACGCGCCGAGGACACCGCCGTCGAATTGACCCGGGCCGACCGCCCCGGGCCGGTCGGCGAGCCCACCCCGGGCGAGGGACGGGTCGCCCTCACCGGTGACGGGCTCAGCGTCACCGGCACCGGCGTCACGGTGAACACCCGGGCCGGAGAGGGCGTCGACCGTGCCGTCCTGGCCAAGTCGCGGCTGGCCGAACTGCGTGCGCACACCGGTGCCGACGTGGTCGCGGTGACCCTGGACACCGAGGGCGCCGTGGTCGGCGGCGCCGACGGGGAGCCACGACGCAGCCACAGCACTCCGGTGCCGGCGAGCCACGCCGTGGGTGCCGGCGACGCGTACCTGGCGGCGATGACGTTGGCCCTGGCCGCCGACGCGCCCCTGCCCACCGCCGCCCAACTTGCCCAACTCGCGGCCACCATCACCGTGTCGGACACCGGCACCTGCGTGTGCCGACGGGACGACCTGCTCGCCGCGTTGGACCAGCCGACCGACACCACGAGCCACCCCGCGCTGGTCGGCGGCGACGAGTTGGACGCGATCGTCGCCGAGTACCGCGAGGCGGGACGGTCGGTGGTCTTCACCAACGGCTGCTTCGACGTGCTGCATCGCGGGCATGTGCGCTACCTGGAGCAGGCCCGCGCGTTGGGTGACCTGCTCATCGTGGCGGTCAACTCGGATGGCAGCGTACGACGGCTGAAGGGCCCGGACCGGCCGGTCAACCCGGTCGAGGACCGAGGGGCCCTGCTCGCCGCGCTCGCCTGCGTGGACCACGTGGTGGTCTTCGAGGAGGACTCACCGGCCGCGCTGATCGAGGCGGTGCGACCGGACGTGTACGTCAAGGGCGGCGACTATCCGCCGGAGCTGGTGCCGGAGGCGCCGCTGGTGCGCCGGCTGGGCGGCCAGGTGCGCACCCTGGGGTACGTGCCGGACCGGTCCACCTCCGCGATCATCGAGCGGATCCGGTCCCACAGCCAGGACCCTTCGCCACACATCGACGACCGGGAACCGGACCCGTCGCTGCCCACCCGCACCCAGGCGTCGTGAACCGCCCCCTCGACCTCGGCACCCCGGAGGAGTTCCGCGCCGACCGGCTGGTGGACGTGCTGATTCCGACCCGGAACCGGCCCGCCGAGCTGGCCGTCACCCTGGGCGGGCTCGCCGCCCAGGACGGGGTACCCGGCTTCGGCGTGGTCGTCAGCGACCAGTCGGACGGGGAACCGGCGTACACGCACCCGGCCGCGGCCACAATGGTCCGGGCGCTGCGCCACAGGGGCCACCCGGTGCTGCTGACCCGCCGGCTGCCCCGACGAGGGTTGGCCGAACACCGGGCGTACCTGCTCGCCGCCTCGGCTGCCCGGTACGTCCTCAGCCTCGACGACGACATCTGGCTGGAACCGGGCGCGCTGCACCGACTGGTCACCGCGATCGGTGAGCTGGGCTGCGGGTTCGTCGGCAACGGAGTGCACGGGCTCTCGTACACCGATGACGTGCGGCCGGAATCGCACTGTCACTACGAGGAGTGGGCCGGGCCGCCCACACCGGAGCGGATCCGACCCGACACTCCGGAGTGGAACCGGGCCCGAATCCACTCGGCCGCGAACCTGCTGCACATCACCGAGCAGTTGGCGCTGCCTCCGGGCGCGTGGCGGGCGTACAAGGTCTCCTGGATCGGCGGGTGCGTGCTCTACGACCGGGCCAAGCTCGTCGACGCCGGCGGCTTCGACTTCTGGCGTCGGGTGCAGGAGAAGCACCAGGGCGAGGACGTGGCTGCGCAGCTCGCCGTGTTGTCCCGCCACGGCGGCGCGGGCATCCTGCCCAGCGGCGCGTACCACCTGGAGTCCCCCACCACTGTCACCGACCGGGACGTGGAGGCGTGGGAGGTAGTCCTCGCCGAGGAGGACACCCCGCAGCCGGCCTGAACTACCGGGTGAGCAACTCCCGGGCGGCTTCCAGCACCTCGATCACCGGTACGTCGGTCACGAACGAGTCCCGATGCGGGCAGTCGCCGTCGCCGGGCCGGTGCGGATAGATGCCCGGTGTGCAGTCGACCCCGCAGACCGGGCAGTGCACAGTCCACGAGCTGATCGGCCGATGCCGGGCCCGCAGCGGGCTGGCCCCGTTGATCAGGTTTCCGACCCAGAAGATGCCCACGGTGGGCGTGCCCACCGCGGCGGCCAGGTGCAGCGGGCCGGTGTCGTTCGAGACGACCAACGCGCAGTCGGCGTAGCAGCCGACCAGCCCGCCCAGGCTGAGCGTGCCCACCTGTGGGCGCACCGGCACCTGCGCCGCGGCGACGACCCGGTCCACCACCTCCTGCTCGGAGGGCGTTCCGGTGACCAGCACCTCGTAGCCGTCCTCGTGCAGCGCCCGGGCCACCTCGGCGAAGCGCTCGGCGGGCCAGCGGCGGCGGGTGTCGGTGGCACCCGGATGCAACGCCACCCGGGGACGGCTTGCCGGGCCGAGCACCCGGGCGGCCTCGGCCCGGTCGGCGTCGGTCACCGCCAACGTCGGCGTGATGGTGATGGCCGGCGCTCCCGCCAGCGCCACCACCTCCAGGTAGCGGATCACCTCATGCTGGTAGTAGACGTAGCGCAGCCACCGGTCCAGCGGCGGCGCGTCGTCGGCGCGCAGGCCCACCGTCAACCGGGCACCGAGCCGACTGATCAACGGGTTGGAGTTCGCACCCCCGCCGTGGATCTGCACCGCCAGGTCGAACTCCGCACCGGCGGCAGCGGCCACGAAGTCGTCGATCGACGACTCTGGCTCGCCCGGCTCCGGCGTACGGATGCCGGCAGCCGGCGGCACCACCAGTACCCGGTCCACCGGGCCGGGCCGGTCGCGCCAGAGCTTCGCGTGCCACGGCGCCCCGAGCAGCACGATCTCCGCCGAGGGGTACGCGCTCCGCAGCGCGTCCAGCGCGGGCAGGGCGAAGATGAAGTCACCGAGCGCGTTGGCGCGCAGCACGGCGATCCGCCGCACGTCGGGAAGGCGCTCGGCGGTCGGGCCGAGCACGGACGAGGTGACCATCCGGCCCGCTACGGCCGGTCGATCTCGCCGGCGGTGTCCGGGCGGTGCAACTCCCGGTCCGCTGCGGGATCGGCCGGCATCGACGTACCAGTGGAAAGGTCGCCGGAGCGCGGCCCGGTGCGGCCGACGGTGATGGTGCGCGGCGCGGGCCGGGTCGCCCGCGGCAGCCGAACCCGGAGCAGGCCGTGGTCCATCACCGCGTCGATGGTGTCCGGGTCGACCCGCGCCGGCAGGTTGACCCGGTATTCGAAGCCGCGCGTCTCGAAGCCTCCGGGGATGCCGTGGTCGGCGTTGACCTCCGCCTCCGAGCGGGCCCGCACGCACAACTCGCGGTCGTCCAACTCGACGGCCACCTCCTCCGGCGCCACTCCGGGCAACCGGACGACGACCTCCCAGCCGTCCGAGGTCTCGGTCAACTCGACGTCGGACGCCCCGCCGCGACCACCGACCAGGCGACTCAACTCGGAGCGCAGCGACTGCAACTCCCCCATCGGGTCCCAGCCCTGCTGCCGGCCGCCGCGCCACCCCCGGCCGAAGCCGCCAAACTGCTGCTCGCTCATCACACCTCTCCGATCCGCTGGGTGGCCGTCGGCGGCCGTAGTGAGCTGGGCGCATCCAGGCCGGCGTCACTGTCGACGCCCACACCGAGCCGGTCGACCAGCTCACCACCGAGCCAGGCGCTGATGCCGAGAATCGCCAGCGCGACCACCTCGATGGCGACCAGTGCCCCGCCGGCGGCCCGGGAATCAGCATTGAGCCGCACCGCCCACACGGCGGCGAAGAGCAGGATCACCGCGACGTTGGCGCCCGCGTGCAGCAGACCCACCCGCTTCGCGCGGGTGCCGGTCGGGATCGCCAGCAGGTCGAACGTGCCGGCCGCCGCGGCGAGCAGGCCGCCGATCAGGCCGACGGTGATGTTCCAGTACGCGACCTCGCCGAGGAAGTCGGGACCGCCGACGGTGTCCACCACGTCGAACAGCACAGCCGTGGCCAGCAGCGCGACCGGGAACATCACCAGCATCGGATGGACTGGGTGACCCAGCACCTTGAGTCGGCTCTCCATCTCCCGGCCTCCACTGGTCGGCGTCCTGCGGAACGGTCTCGTGCGGCGAGCGCGTCGGGTGAGGCCGTACCCCCGGCGACCAGGCACAAACCTCGCGCTGGTCACGGCGGCCTAGGCTGACGACGGTGGTGCCCGCCACCGGGTCAACGGCTGAGGGAGGACCAACGTGACGGTGGAGATCACCTCGCACGAGGAGTTGCGCGCGCTTCTCGGCGTGCCGAACGCGCGGGCCGCCACCAAGGAACGCACGCGGCTGCACGAGCGGGACCGCGAGTGGCTCGGTGCCTCGCCGTTCTGTCTGATGGCCACGGCCGGCGCGGACGGCAGCTGCGACGTCTCGCCCAAGGGCGACCCGGCCGGGTTCGCCCTGGTGCTGGACGACACGACCATCGCGCTGCCCGAGCGGCCCGGCAACAAGCGGGCCGACGGCTACCGCAACATCCTCGACAACCCGCACATCGGGTTGCTCTTCCTGATCCCCGGACGGACCGACACGCTGCGGATCAACGGGCGGGCCCGCCTGGTCAGCGACGCGCCCTGGTTCGACGACATGGTGGTCAAGGGGCACCGGCCGGTGCTCGCCGTGGTGGTGGAGATCGAGCAGATCTTCTACCACTGCGCGAAGGCGTTCCTGCGGTCCGCGCTGTGGCGGCCGGAGACCTGGCAGCCCGAGGCACTGCCGTCCCGGGCACGCCTTATCAAGGAGGTCGAGGCACCGACGGAGAGCCTCGAAGACCTGGAACGGCACTACGGCCCGGCGTACGCCACGAAGATCTACGTCTGATCCCGCTGTACGACCGGAAGGGCTCGATTGTCACGGCGTTGGCTGGAGTACCCACTTGATCGTGCTTGAGAAGGCGTAACGCTCCGCCCGCCCACTTATGGTGCGGTGAGCCGGCAGCGCCGCGGCCGCGGCGATGTCGTCGCGAGCGACATGTCCGTTGAATGACACTCACCGATGACGCTCGCATGCCTACGCTGGACCCCCACGGGAGGGGGTCCAATGAGGACGAACTGGCCTGGGTCGCACCCCGTCATCCGCAGGGCCGGCCGCTTCTGGGTCGCTCGTGCCTCAGCCTGGCAGCTGGTGACGGTGCTGGTCCTTTTCGTCGCGACCGTCTCGGCGGCCTTCACCGTTGCCGCGATGCTCACCGCCGGCCCCGAGCCGACCGACCGTGGCGGACCGAAAGGTTTCCCGCAGACCTGGCTGGCGACCGCTCGGTCGCTCCTCGGTGCGGAGGACTTTCCCCGGCAGAACGGGAACACCTGGCACGAATTCCTCGCCACACTGGCGAGCCTTCTCGGCGCGGTCACCCCGGCCGCGATCATCGGCATCGTCATGATCCGGATCTTCGCCACCGAATTCTTCACCTGGCGGTCCAAGGGAAGTCTGTCCAGCCTCGCCGAGCTGCGCTCGGACACCGCCGGGCCGGTGCAGGTCAGCACGGACGGGATCATCGCGATCCGTTTCTACAAGAAGATCCACGGCGTCGCGCTGAGCGACATCCGGGCACGGGCCTACCTGGCCTTCCGTTCCACGTCGCTCATCGACGGCAGCACCTTCTTCAAACGCGAGCAGCTCCAGGTGCTCAGCCCGGAGGCCACCGAGGTGGAGGAACGGGTGTGGCCTCGGGTCGACTCGTGCATGCCGCTGACCCTCTGGATCCCACTCAAGGCGCCTCTGCGCGACGGGCGGGCGACGAGTGTGCAGGGCCGGCAGCTCGACAGCCGCACCTACCACATCTTCGTGGTGGTGGAAGCCAGGGTCGCCGGGTTGAACATCAGCGTCCACGACCAGCACAGCTATGCGCTGGGCAAGGATTTCCACGAGGGTAGGGCGGTGCCGATCGAACCGGACCTGACCCGACGGCCTCGCGACTGGCGCGGCTGGGATCGCTTCGACGAGCCGGCGACGTACGGGATCTTCGCGTACGGCTCACTGGTCGCGCCCGAAACGGTCAGCGACCTGCTCGGTCGGCCCGCTCGGGAGGGCGTCGACTACTGCCGGGCCACCCTGAACGGCTGGCGCCGGACGTGGAGTGTCTGCACCGACAACACCGGACCGGGCCGTATCCGCTACCAGGACCTGGCGAGCGGCGACGAACCCGAAATCCAGGTGCTGTTCCTCAATGCCGAGCCGGACGCGGCTGCGCCGGCAGCCCTCGACGGAATCCTGATCCTGGTACGGGGAGAGCAACTCATCGAACTGGACAAACGTGAGGGCAACTACCACCGCACGGTGCTCACCACCGGGCTTTCGGTGCCGGCCGACACCGTGGTGCCCGACGTCGTGTGGATCTACACCGGGCGGCAGGAACAGGTGGACCGGGCACGCCAGGGCATCGTGATGGGCACCGCGCGGATCCGGCAGGAGTATCTGGACAGCGTCTGCAAAGCACACGCGCGGCACAAGGGCCTGCTGGAGAACCTGGAGCGGTATACCAGCGCTCCGCCGGGTGTCTCGGTGGTCAGCCTCCGCCGGATCGAATTGCCGGCGACGGAAGCAGCCCCACCCCAGCAGCGCAAACCGGGCTGAGGCGGATGGCAACGTTCAGGCGGACCAGCCGACCCGATTGCCGAACGACTCCCGGGAGATCCCGGAGCCGGTCTCCGGCCACGAACCGAACCGGTCGTTGTGCAGGTGCGCGAAGAAGTAGCACATGCCTTCGCAGTCGGCGTCCAGCAGCGCCATCGCGGGGTCGGCGAGGACCGCCTCGTAGTACGACCGCCCCAGGGCCACGATGAAACCTCGGGCGTAGAGGAAGCCGTCGTCCGACCCGTCGGTCACCTCGTGGATGTCCTCCCGATCGATGTCGTACAGCTTGCGCTCCACCACCCGGTCGAGATCCGTCAACTCCTGCCCGGTCAGCTCGGCGGTCAGTTGCCCGAGGTGGTCCAGGAAGGCATCAAGCCAGGCTTCGATCGCGTAGGGCGGGCCGTCATCGCCGTCGTCGCCGGCGGGGTCGCGCTCGACGAGGGCCTGCCGCAGCGCCAAGGGCTCGGCGCCCAACTCGGCCCAGGCCGCCTCGATGAGCGCCCACAGCCGGGCCTCGTCAGCGGGGGTGGGCAGCGTCCCGGGGACATCGGTGGTTACGGTCACCGCCGGACCATAACCAGCACCACCGACGGATTCAGGACTCCGAATCAGCGGACACCATCCACAAGTGGCCGTCCGGGTCTGCGAAGACACCCGCGTACGCCCAGGGTTGGTCTGCCGCCTCGGTGATGACCTCGGCGCCGGCAGCGCGCGCCCGCTCGACGAGCGCATCCACTTCGGTCGGCGAAGCGATACCAAGATTGAACAGGCACTCGCTCTGGCCCCTCGGGGCGACCTCGTGCCGGCCGATCACCCAACCGAAGCCACCGGTCGGGATGAGCATCAGCCGCAGCCCGTCGTTGATGACGAACTGCAACGGTTCCGGGATGCCGTCGTCGGCCAACTCACCCACCGCGTCGAGGCCGAGTCCGTCGCGATAGAAGCGGTAGGAGGTGGCCCGGTCGGCGATGGGCAAACTCACGATCACCGGCGCAAAAGTCATGGGTGGACGCCTCCAAACTGTCGGTCCGGCACGGTCAGGCATCAGTGTGTCGCTGAATTAGCGTTGGACTCGTGACCGTAGACGATTGGTTGACAGCGACTCGCACCTCCTACGACACGGTCGCGGTCAGCTACGCGCACCTGGTACGTGACCTCCTGGCGGAGGCACCGTACGAACGAGCCGCCCTCGCATCGTTCGCCGAACTCGTACAGGGTGCCGGCGGCGGGCCGGTCGCGGACGTGGGCTGCGGCACGGGTCGAATCACCGCCTACCTGCACACGCTCGGCGTCGACGCCTTCGGGATCGATCTCTCGCCCGGAATGATCGACGTGGCCCGCCGTGACCACCCGGAGCTGAGGTTCGAGGTCGGCTCGATGACCGACCTCGAACTGGCCGACGGCTCGGTCGCCGGACTGGTCGCCTGGTACTCCCTCATCCACATCCCCGACGACGAGGTCGGCGTCGTGTTGGCCCACTTCCGGCGGGTGGTGCGCCCCGGTGGCCCGCTGCTGCTCGGCTTCCACGTGGGCGACGGAACGACAGTCAAGACCGAGGGCTACGGCGGGCACCCGATGAACGTGCGCGTCCATCGTCGGCAACCAACCCAGGTGGCGGCTTGGCTACGCAAGAGCGGCTTCACTGTCGACTCGCAGACGACAGTCGCCTCGGCGGAGAGCCGGCTCGGCGGCATCCTCGTCGGACGACGGGAGCCCTGATCGCCCGTTGTCAATTCTTCCTCGTCATAGTCAGCCTAAATTGCGTACAGTGTTAGCAGTATTCGACGTCGAATGAGGCGACTGATGACGGACGACGTGCGGCCCGTCTGGGTGCTCGGTGGTGGTGGAGTGGCTGGCATCGCCTGGGAGGTCGGCATCCTCACCGGGCTCGCGGACGAGGGAGTGACGGTGGCTCCCTCGACTGTCGTCATCGGCACCAGCTCCGGTGCCGTTGTCGGCGCCCAACTCGGCAGCGGCACCCCCCTCGCGGAACTCTTCGAGCGCCAGCGCGGCGGCGTCGCCCACGAAACCTCACCCGCACTGGGCCCTCTCCACCTGCTTCGGCTCGCGCGGGCACAACTGTTCGCGCGCAGCCCCGAGCAGGCCGCTCGCCGCCTCGGCCGACTCGCCCTCGGCGCACGCATCGACGACCCGTCCCGGCAGCGCCGGATTGCCGAAGCCCGCCTGCCCAACCACTCCTGGCCGAACGACATGGACCTTCGCATCGTGGTCGTCGACACCGAGACCGGCGCCAGCCGCACCATCACCCGGCACGACGGCGTCCCCCTGGTGGACGCCGTCGCCGCGAGCTGCGCCATGCCGATCTCCGCGGCCCCGGTCAGCATCGGCGACCGCCGCTACATGGACGGCGGCATGCGGTCGACAGTCAACCTCGACCTCGCCCCCGGAAGCGGCCCCGTCATCGCCCTCGCGCCGAGCACCGCCGCGATCGGACCCTGGGCACGCATCGACAAGCAGGGAGCCGCGCTGGGAACCGGTCGCCGGGTGGAGTTGCTGCTCCGGGACCCGGCCTCCAAACGAGCGCAGGGGACCAGCGTGATGGACCGATCCGTCGTGCCCGCACTCGTGGCCGCAGCCCGCGATCAGGGCCGACGCGAGGCGTCCCGGGTGGCCGCCGCACTCGCGGAGACAATGCCAGGGCGAGAAGCACGAGGCTGACACCCCCCAGGCCTCCGCGTGCCGTCCTCCGTACCGGCCGGCGCGGTGGCGGTTTTCCGCACGGACGCCGCCGCCTACCGCAGTCCAACCCAAGGCCCCGACAAACCTTCGGGTCGTGGCGGTCATTCACCGTCGAACGTGACAAGTCTTTGGATCAGCGGTCCACAACGCGATGGCCAGGCTTTATGCCCTCTATCGCAAATAAGTTCCGCCTTCTCCTAAATGCACCCAGATCCCACCAAAACCCCTCTCGACCGATCAATCAGTCGAATACGCTACGACTCGCCCATTGAACGACGCCAGGTGACTAGCAGGTAGCCCTGGGTGCATCGGGTGGCTCTGGAGGGGTCATGAGTAACAACCGACGGCTGCGACGCAGCCGGAACCATGGCCGGGCCGCTTCAGGGCTCAGCTCCGCCCTACTGGTGGTCGGGATGACCGGTGGGCCCGTAGCCGCAGCGCAGCCGGTGGAAACGAAGCCGTCCGCACAGGACGCACACATCGGTACGCCCGGTCCACTGGGCCAGCACGGCGGGTTCTGGTCAACTGTCGGCCAAGACGGCGACGGACCCGGCGATTCGTGGGACCAGTACCCCGATGGGCAGACGGACTACGGTCCGCAGGGCTGGCAGAGCCCCTGGGGTGGCCACGACAAGGACAAGGACGACTACCCGTACGACAAGCATGGCGCTCAAGGCCCCCAGGGTGCCCAGGGCGACGCAGGCGCTCAAGGTGCTACCGGAGCCCAAGGTGCACAGGGCGACGCGGGCGCGCAGGGCTTCCAAGGCACTACCGGCGCTCAGGGCGATGCAGGCGCTCAAGGCGCTACCGGCGCTCAGGGCGACGCGGGCGCTCAAGGCACTACCGGCGCTCAGGGCGACGCGGGCGCTCAAGGCGCTACCGGCGCTCAGGGCGACGCAGGAGCCCAAGGCGCGACCGGCGCTCAGGGCGACGCAGGAGCTCAAGGCGCGACCGGCGCTCAGGGCGACGCAGGAGCCCAAGGCGCGACCGGCGCTCAGGGCGACGCAGGAGCCCAAGGCGCGACCGGCCAACAACAGCACCGCACTCACCGGC
>NZ_JBEZGJ010000106.1:0-25785 GCF_040649965.1 Micromonospora sp. NPDC048843 | reverse complement strand
CGTCCTGATACGCCATGACGGCCACCGCGCCAGCGGCGATCGCACTGACCGCATCGGTGACGATCAGCACCCACTTCTTGTTCCACCGGTCCACCAGGACGCCACTCAGTGGGCTGAGCAGGGCGATCGGCAGCGTGGACGCCGCGAGCACGTAGCCCGCCACCACAGTGGCACCGGTTTCCCGGACCAACCACCAGGCCAGAACGACGTCGAAGACCACCGTTCCGGCACGTGAAACGAGGTTGCTGATGGCCACCGTGACGAAGTCACGGTTCCACAGTGGCCGGCGGTCGACGGTCTCCGTCGTCGTGCCGGGCGATACGGTCGTCAAAACGTAACCTCGATCATGTTGTCGTACCGCCGCACGTAGTCGGCGATCGGTGGGTCGCTCGGACCTGGCCGGTAGACACCGAGCACGGAGACGAAGTAGTCGGCCTCCAGTCCTTCCGGGTAGAGCACGCCACCGGGTTGCTTGTAACTGAGGCACCGGTCGACCTCGCCACGTCCGGCCAACTGCTCCAGGCCGGTGATCGCGCGGATGACACCACTGCCGCGGTGCGGAAGGTTGTACCAGAACGGGTACTCGTTGTCGGGCAGTGCTTTTGGCGTCAGGCCGCCCGCGCGTGCCCGCAGTTCCGCACTGTCGGCACAGGTGGCGGCCAGGTAGTACAGCCGGTGGAAGTCGACCCCGGAGGCACTGGTGAAGAGCTGGTAGAACAGGCCACCCGCGCCGGGTCGGTTGGTGGTCTCCAGGACGAACGGCTCGTCGTCACGGAACCGCACCTCCGTGTGGGTGGCACCGTTGGTGACGCCGAGCGCCCGCACCGCCCGGTACGAGATCTCCCTGATTCGATCGGCCCGCGCGGCCGGCAGTTGGGGATCCATGTGGTAGAGCCGGTCGGGATAGTAGGGGCCGGGCGCGTTGCCCTTGATGAGGATCCCGTCGCAGAGTGGTTCTCCGTCGAACCAAATCGTGTCGATGGAGTACTCCGGCCCATCCACGTACTCCTCGACCAGAAATCCGGTGTTGGCGAGGCGCTCCTTGGCCACCACCGTGGAGTTCACCAGGAAGATCTTGCGCAGATGCTCGTCCAACTCGGCTCTCGTGGTCACCTTCCGCACACCGCAACTCGCGAAACCCTGAGAAGGCTTGGCGATCAGCGGGAACTCAAGGCCGTCGAGGGCCAGGTCGGGACCGCCGATGGCGTTGCGAAAGAGCCCTCTTGGCGTTCGTACGCCGGCGGCCAGCCAGATCTCCTTCATCCGCGCCTTGTCCCGCGATGCGGCCACCGCGGCCGGCGGTGTACGTGCCACCTTGAAGGCGTCGGCGATCGCCGACGCCTGCGTCAGGAACATCTCCTGGGTGGTCAGTACGGCGTCCGGCTGACCGACCAGCCGGGCCAACTCCTGCACCGCACGGTCATGCTCGGTTCTCGGGTCGACAAGAATGGCGCGCTGACGATCACGGTGCCGCCCCTCCGGCGACAGAACCCAGACCTCGTCGCCCTCCTCGCTGGCGATGCGTTCCATCTCGTCGAGGAAGAAGTCCGGAGTCTCGACGCAGACGACGGCGCGCCTCATGCGGGAGCCGTCCGGACGGTGAGGTGGTCGGTGATCGACTCGGACAGCATCGCCAGCAGGTCCCCTTCCTGCTCGGCCGCCCGCCGTACGAGTGCCAGCACAAGCCGGTCGACACCGAAACCAACACAGATCGACAGGGCCGGACGCCCACCGCTGGTCGTGCCGAACGGGACCGTGAAATGGGTCTGGTGTTTGTTGACGGAGGACGCGGCCATTGGCGCGCCGTCCGGCAGCCCGCGGACCATCAATTCGATCTTGTTATCCGACACGAGCTGCGAGAACATCCGCTGCGGTGCCCCGTCGTTGAAGAAGATGTCGTTCGCGCTCTCCATCCGGAAGTCCAGCCCGAACAACGTGGCCATCGCCACCACGAAGTCCACCATCTCGCCGTGCGCCCGCTCCAGCGCGAGCTCGTCGCCGACGAAGACAGCCTCCCGCATGAGGAACTCGCGGAGCCGGTTGTCGTGGTTGAGGTTCCCCGACTCGTCACGGAAGCACGCGCCGGCCAGTGTGAACACAGCCGGCTCACCGATCGGGATCTCGGTGTTTTCGATGAGGGGGTAGCAGTGCAGGCACATGGCCGGGTTGAGCACCTCGCCCGGCGTGCTGAGGAAGTCCCGGAGACCCTCGTCGCGGTGAGTGCCGTTGCCCCCGTGCTCCTTCCAGTACGGCAGGAAACCCGCGAAGGTCTGCGGCGTCGGGTTCAGCGGGCTGACGAAGCTCAGATGTTGACGGGCGGTGTCGAAATATCCCGCACGGTCGACCACCGCGGTCGGCAGCATCGAGGGAACCCGAAGCTCCTCCGCGCCGTAGGCGTACTGGTAGAAGCGCCGGACGAACTGGTCGATCCCACGCGACAGCGCCGCGATCTCGTGGCCGTAGAGATTGAGACCGCGGCCGGCTGGGGTGCGCCGCGCGGCCAGCGCGCGCCGCGGTGGCAAACTCCGGGCCTCGTCCAGTTCGGCGGCGAGCTGGCGTGCCGCCGCGTCGAACGCCGCCGGATCGTGCCGGGCGGGCCGGTCCTGCGGCGGGTCGTCGGAGTCGTAGTAGACCCGTGTGGGTACGGCCGGCAGCACGGCGAACCTGTCGGCGATCTCGTTGACCAGCGCCGACACCGCCTCCTCGTGGAGGTTCACCGCGGGTGACTCCACGACGACCTGCTCCGGCGTGAACGAGACCGAGGAGACCGCCGGGAAGTGGTAGAGCACCTGAGTGCGCAGCGTGTGCTGCACGGCGGGGTTTGTCACCGCCCGGGACACCGGGATGATCATGCGTTGGCCTCGGCCCGCGCCTCGGCCAGGTACCGCTCGATGGAACCCATTGTGCGCAGGGTGGCGATGTCGAAGGTGGCGTAGTCGATCTGGAGGCCGAAGATCTGCTCCAGGTTCAGGACCAACCCCATCACCGCCATCGAGTCGAGCCCGAGCTGCGTCAGCGGCACGTCCCGGTGTGCCGGGTAGTCACCGATGACCTTGGCGATGACGTCGTCCGAGAGATAGCCGCCGAACAATCGCGGGATCCAGTCGGTCTTCACGGCCTGCTCGCCACCACCTACCGTCAGTGCCGCGAGCACATCCAGGTTGACCTGCTGGTAGGCGGGGAGAAGCGAGCGCAGAGCACGAACCGAGTCGACGTACATCCGGTAGATCCGTGGCTCGGGGCGCTGGACGAGGAGGCTGGCGAACTTCTGCACGTCGTTCAACGCCCGCTCGATACCACCCATCTCCGCCCGCGTACGCGCGACCAGGTCGTCGGGCAGCGACGCGGCCAGGTCGGGTGTCGTCAGCACGTAGTCGAGGTAGAACTGGATCGGAGCGAAACGATTCCGGACGTGCTTGTTGAGCCGGAACTGCTGTTGCTTCGGCACGGCACCGTCGACCAGGACGTCGTCCTCGTGGTTGTCCAGGTGGACCAGCAGCTCGTCGAGGCCGCTCTGGTCGGCCACGACCGGCGTACCGTGCCGGGTCAGCTCGCCGTTGACGAAGCGGTAGCCGTAGAGGTCGTGGAAGAGGTGGTGCAACGCCTCCGCGGGAGCGAGCCCGGCGAGTCCTTGGATGACGTCCGAGTGCTTGATGACCGTGAGACCGATAGTGCCGTCCTCGTCCGGAGCGACCTTCTCCATGAGCTCCGCGAAGGTCAGCGGCGAGCAGGTCCGGTTTAGTGTCTCGTTGACCTTGGTGAAGTAGACGGTGCCTGACTCGTCCATGCCTTCGAGCAGCACCGACGTCACGTACGGGGTGCCGTCGGTGTGCGAGACCCACATGTTCACCGAGACCTTGTGTCCCTCGGTGAACAGGTTGTGAAGCGCGGTGCGGAAGCCCTCCACAGTGGTGCTCCCGCTGTCGCGCACGTACGTGTCGAGCAGATCCGCGAAGCCGTTGTGCAACGGGTACAGCGGCTCCGCTCCGAGGGCGTGCCGCCAGCCGAGGAACCGGTCCAAATGAACCAGTGGGAAGGCTTCGAACCCGTACGACCCGGAGTAGATGTAGTAAAAGTTGCGCTCGTAACAGACGTATTCGATGGCGCGTTCGTAAAGGTCCGGCGGAAGCGACGACGCTTCGAACTCGCGGATGTTGCTGGTCATGTGACTTTCCTAACGTAAGCGGCGCGGACGGATGACGGGACCGTCGGTCATCCGCCGGCGAACTGGATCAACAGAGCGAGTTCGTCGCCGTCGTCGAACGTGATCTGCGAATACTGTGAATTGTGGACCAGCTCATCGTTCACCACGAGAATGATGTTCCTGCGGACCGAACCGTCGGCTTCGAAGATGCGGGAGCCGGCCGCCGGATGGCAGGTGGTGAAGAAGGTGTGCAGATCGGCGACGCTGGTGGCCGACACACGTATCTTGCTCGACTTGGTGGTGCCGTTTTTCGTGACCAGGTCGGAGATGAAGTTTGGCAGCGTCAGGGTCAGCATGAATTTCGACTCTTCTCGGTGTGGTTTGTCGGCTCGGCTACTCGACGGGATCGAGATCCGCGGCGATCCGGAACCCGATGTCGTAGGCCCAGTAGTCCGCCGGTTCGTGGTGGCGGAACGCGCAACGGCACATGTCGGTGAAGGCGTGCAGACTGCCACCGCGGCACACTCGCTCGGTGGTGTCCTCAAGATTGCGGGGATTGCGGGCGGGGGACCGCTGGTAGAAGTCGGCGGCATAGGAGTCCGCGCACCACTCCCACACGTTGCCGAAGAGATCGTGCAGGCCGTACGCGTTGGCTTTGCGAGTGCCCACCGGATGCAGGTCACCCTGCGAGTTCTCGCTGCACCACGCATAGGCGCCAAGATCCTGCACGGCGACGTCGCCATAGGGATCCGACCGCCCACCCCGGCTGGCGAACTCCCACTCCGCCTCCGTCGGCAGGCGTACACCCGCCCAGCGGCAGAACATCTGCGCGTCGTACCAGGTGACGTCGGCAACCGGCAGGTCGGGATCGGCCCCGGGAGCGTGGTCGGGCCGGAACATTCGGAACACCGAGTTCGTCACCTGCACCCGGCCGATCGCGAAGGCGTCGAGGGTGACCTCGTGCTCAGGCTCCTCGCCGCAGTACACGGGTGTCGTGCCGGAGCTGGTGCCCATCGGGAACGAGCCTCCGGGCAACCGGACCAGATTCGCGAGACACGACGCTTCCAGCTGCTGCCGACCCGCCTGAAGCCAGGTTGCGGTCAGTTCGGCGTACTCGTCGGGTTGCAGGCGAGCGGCGGCCCGCCACGCGTGGGACAGCGTCTCGCCGTCGGTGACGACCGGTTTTCCGTCTTCGGTCAGCCGGAAGATCGCGCCGAGTTGGCGGGCGAGCTCGGCGCGATCGGTCGTCGTGGTCAGGTCCCGGTACGCCGAGCGCACGGCGGTGGGCCCTGTCACGCGACGGCCCGCGGCTGGTCGGAGCCGTCGACGACGACGTGTGGCAGTTCGGTGACCCGGCCGGCGTCGGTGACCTCGAATGTCCGGACCAACGGGTAAGAGAGATTGCGAAGCACGACCAGCAGGTGCCACAGATCCGGGGACGGGTGGAAGTCGACGTCCACCGACGTCAGGATTCCCGGGTGGCGTTGGTGGCTGTGGAAGACGCCGACCTTGACCAGGCCGGCATCACGGATGGCCCGCTCGACCCGCCAGGTCTCCTCCGGAGTGCACAGGAAGCCGGCGTCGTCGTGATCGACGTAATAGTTGCCGTACGCGTGGAATTCGGTCAGCCACTCGTCCCGGATGTTCTCTTCCATGATGATGTAGTCGGTCGGCGGACCAAACCGTCGGGTGGAGAGGAAGAATCCAAAAAGCTTGGCGGGGAAGCGCCGACTCACGTCCTCGACGAAACGGTCGAGAAGGCGGCGCTCAAGAATCACGGCTTCTATGTGAGGCTCCCACGATCGGACCACCGCTGAGGCGGTGGCAATGAGAGAGGGCTGGGCATCGGATCGCCGTTGATTCCGATGCGTCGATCGCGACATGTGTACACGGACCCGCGATCAAACAGTTCCACTGTGGACGGTATCATTCAAACAAAAGGAAGATCAACGTGTGCCGACGGGGCGCTTTGTCGTCCTGCCGACAACGTTGCCGGATCGGGGCGAGAGTGGTCCTGCTCTACTGCGGAGTGCGGTCCACTCTCACCGCGTAATCGAACGTAGAACGTCGAGATTGACCGCCTGGTAGGCCGGCAGTACGTCCCGAAGGCGGAGGATCGCTGCGATGTGCAGATCGAGCATGGCCGGAACCGGTTTCTGCACGAGCAGGCTGGCAAATTTCAGGACGTCGCCGAGGGCCGTGTCCATGGCGGCGACAACCGATTCCACTCGCGCCAGGAGGCCCGGCATGAGGGCGGCTGCCAGTGTTGTGTCGGCCCGGACGTGCGCGAGATAGAACTGGATCGGCATGAACCGGTTGCGGATGTGCTTGTGCAGGCGGAACTGCTGCTGTTTCGGGACGCCGTCCGGCGTGAGGATCTGCTCGGCCGAGCGTCGCAGATCCGCCGCCAGTGCCTCGAACGCGTCCAGATCGAGACCCACCTTCTGGGCGCCGAGATGGAGGTCGTCGCCGTGCCAGCGGTAGCCGTACAGGTCGGCGAAGATTCGGCGCATCGCGTCGGTGCCGTCCATCGTGGCGATCTCGGCGAGAGCCGAAGAGTGGCGCAGGACGTCGAGCTCGACCTGGCCGTCCTCCGGATCCAGGAGGCTCAGGAACTTGTCCCGGGCCAGCGGGCGGCAGGTCACGTTGGTCGTCTCGTTGATCTTCGTGTAGTAGACGACCTCCTGGTCATCCATGCCCTCGAGCAGGGCGGATGTCACGAACGACGATCCGTCGGGGTAGGTGACCCACATGTTGACCGTGGCCTTGTGGCCCTTCGTGAACAGCTCGCCGAGGACCTCGAAGATGTGGTCCAGGCCGGTAACGATCCGTTGCCGGACGTGGCGGTCCAGAAACGGTTCGAGCGCGTTGTATCGGGCGACCAGCGGCTCGACCCCGGCCGAATGTTGCCAGGAGGCGAAGCGGTCGAGATGGAGCAGGGGAAAGTGCCGCAGCCCGTAGCTGTGGGTGAAGACGCGGTAGAGGTTGCGCTCGTGGCAGACGTACTCGACCGCGCGAGCGAACATGTCCGGGGGCAGCGAGCCGGCCTCGAGGGGCTCGGTGTTGACCGTCCGGGTGGTCACGAACGGACTCCTCGGCCGCCGCTGCACCGAACGAGCGATGCGGGCGTAGCGGTGTGCGTGAGACACGGCTCGCCGCGAGGCGGCCGAGGACCTGACCGGCGGCCGGCCAGGCCGAAAAATGGAACGCCGAACATGGCCATCGTGAGCGTTTCCCCCCGTGGGCAGCGACGATGATCGGTTGAGCAGGGCTTGCGGTCCCCCCGACGGGCGATGGCCCGAAGGTTAACATCTGGTAAACGGACGTAGACGTTGGTCTTTCTAGCATGGTGCCGAGTGGGGTGTCAACTCGGTAAAAGCCCCGAGTGCGCCCTGTCGGGAAAATGTCCGAAAAGCGGGGCCGCGAGCATCCGCGTCAGCGTCTACACTGCGCCGGTATCGTGGCTGGTGCGACTACGCCACGTCGTTAGGTGAAAGCGGATAAGCTATTGACGGGTACGGATTGTGAGCGTTAACATTGCCCCCGCCACAGCGTCGAAGGATCGTACTGTGACAGAGCTACTGCGGCTGGATCGCCATTTACTCGACCGCTTCCTGATGGCGGTGGAAGAACGCTTCCCCCGCAAGACTTTCGGCTATTTTCTGGCCGATGAGCCAGGTGGAACACCCACCGATTTCGTCTTTTTCGAGGACAACGTCCGGGATGACTGGCGCGCGGAGTTCATCAAATACGGTCAGTACTTCATCGACCACGACGACGCCGGGTTCCTGGCCACTCCGGAGGAGTCCTGGCGGGTCGCCCGGCATATCCGTGACGCGGGCCTGCACGAGGTTGGCGTCTTCCACAGCCATCAGCGCCATCCGGGTCTCCTGGCCACAGTGGACGTCGACCTCCATCCCTCCCCCCAGCTCTGGCATCTCTTGATAGTGCTGCGAAATCGGAACTATCCCCAGGTCCGCGCGTTCTCCCTGGCTGACGGGGGGCGGGTCGCGGAGATGGAGATCGACCTCATCGACGAACGGGGACGCACTCTTGACCATGTCTGACACGGCCGCACGGGCGGTCGAGACGAGCCGTTACGGCCGCGAACGGGTCCTCGCCCGACAGATCCGCCGACGTGAACTGCTCGACCCGCTGCTGGCCACGGTAACGGAAACGACCTACACGATGGGCACCGAGAAGCAGGCCGAGATGGTGTACTGCGGCGAGACGCCGTCCCACGAGGTCACGATCTCGTCCTTCGCGATAATGCGTACCTGTGTCACCAACGAACTGTATGCGCAGTACGCGCCGGACCACGTCGTCGGCCTGGATCCTCAGCTGCCGGTGGTGAATGTCACCTGGTTCCAGGCGGCGATGTTCTGTGATTGGATCGGCGGTCGGCTACCAACCGAGGCGGAATGGGAAGGGGCCTGTCGCATCGATTGTCCGGACGTGCCGGTCGATCTCGAGACCAGGGCCTGGTTCAGTCACAACTCTGGGGACCGGGTGCACGCGGTGGGCACCCGGTGCCCCAATTCGGCCGGCATCTTCGATCTGTTGGGGAATGTTTGGGAATGGTGTTACGACACGTATGACAGCACCTATTACCAGACCTCGCCGCTGCTCGACCCGGTCAACGCCACGGCGCATGGCAACCGGGTGTGTCGTGGTGGGGCCATGAACTCCTTCTTCGACATGTGCCGGCCGGCGTACCGCCATCACGAACCTGCGGACTACTGGTCGGCCGACATCGGCTTCCGTGTCGCCGCCGACCTGCATCCCCGAGCTGAGAGGCAGCATCTTCGATGAGTACGGCCGGATCGACCGACCTGCGCGACGCAGTCCTCACCGCGAACCGCATCATTCCCCAGGCCGGCCTCGCCGCGCTGACCTGGGGAAACGTGAGCGGGGTCGACCGGGAGGCAGGCATCTATGTGATCAAGCCTTCCGGTGTGGCGTACCAGGACCTCACGGCCGATCTCCTTGTCCCGGTGGACCTGGAGACCGGTCGGGTCACCGTCGGGAACCTCAAGCCCTCCGTCGACAGCGAGACCCATCGCGCGCTCTACCTGCAATGGTTGTCGATTGGCGGGGTGACCCACACCCATTCCACGCACGCCGTCGCCTTCGCGCAGGCCGGCCGGGACATACCGGTGCTCGGTACCACGCATGCCGACACGTTCGCCGGTCCGATCCGGGTGACCCGGGACCTGACGGCCGACGAATGCGACAGTGACTACGAATTCAACACCGCTCGCGCGATCATCGAGCTCATCGGGGCAGAGGCCGAGGCGCTGGCCGGGCCGGTCGCCCTCGCCGCCAACCACGGACCGTTCACCTGGGCGGCGAACCCGCTCAAGTCGGTGGAGAACGCGATCGTCTGCGAGGCGGTCGCCGAGATGGCCCTGAAGACGCTGTCGCTGAACCCCACCGCGTCCGCGCCACAGTGGTTGCTGGACCGCCACTTCACCCGCAAGCATGGCGCGGGCGCCTACTACGGCAACCAGCTCACCACAGGGAGTCCGCTGTGACTGTCTCCACACTGCGAAGTGGCGACACCGGCGCCGCGAGCGACACGCACCTACATGCCCGAGCACGACATGCCCGTCGGCTCGCGGTCCGGATGGCGGCCGGCCCGACCGGCTGTCATCTCGGCGGCAGCCTCTCGGTCATCGACATACTCGTGGCGGCGTTCGACTTCGTCAGCGGCGTACCCGAATCCGAGGTCGTCCTCAGCAAGGGTCACGCCGCCGCGGGCCTCTACGCCGCGTTGCACGCCTCGGGAATCCTCGCCGAGGACCCGTCCGAGCAGTACGGACGGGACGGCAGTCCGTTCACCGGGCACCCCAACCCCGCGCTTCGCGGTATCCGCTTCCCAACAGGCAGTCTCGGCCACGGACTGGCATACGCGGTGGGCTGGAGTATGGCCTGCCGACTACGCGACAACGGTGGATTGACGGTGGCCGTGGTCGGTGACGGTGAACTCCAAGAGGGGCTCACGTGGGAGGCCTGCCAGGTGGCGGCCGCGCAGAGGCTGGGGAACCTGATCGTGGTCGTCGATCGCAACGGCTACCAGAACGACGGCGCGGTCAACGACATCTCGGCCATGCCGCACCTGTCGGACAGGTTCCGTGCCTTCGGGTTCGACACGGTCGAGGTGGATGGGCACGACCCGACCCAACTGAACCAGACACTCACCGCCCACGACGCCCGCGGCGACAGGCCGCTTGCCGTCATCGCTCGGACGGTGAAGGCCAAGGGCATCGCCGAACTCGAGGGCCGGGCTGGCTCGCACTACGTCACAGCCTCGCCTGAGCAGGCACATCGGTGGACGCAGGCCCTGCGGTGAGCGCCGCCCCGGTCCCTTCACGGGAGATCTACCGCAGAGAACTGACCGAGATGGCCCGCCAGGACGATCGCATCCTGTGTCTGGAAGCCGATCTGGGTGGGCAACGGCATCCCTTCGCGGACGCCCATCCGGACCGGTTCTTCAACCTGGGCATCGCGGAGGCAGCGATGATCGACATCGCGGTGTCGCTGGCGAGCGCGGGCTACCGGCCCTTTGTCAGCACCTTCGCCACTTTCGCCGTGCTGCGGGCCGGCGAGAGCATGAAACTCGGTCTCGGCTACCTGGGCGCACCAGTGACGATCGTCGCGCCCTACGCCGGGGTCTCCGGGGGTTGGCTCGGCACCACACACCACTGCCTGGAGGACTTCGCCGTGGTCCAGAGCATGCCCGGCATCGCGCTCGCCGCGCCGTACGGCGGCGACGAGACCCGGGCGGTGCTGCACAACGCCCTTGCGGGAGGCCGTCCGCACTACATCCGACTAGGGCGCAATCAAGGCTACGAGAGTCTGGCAGGTGACCGCCGGTCCCCGGACTTCGTGACCTGGGACCATGAGGGCGACGGCGAGACCTGTCTCGTTTCCGTCGGTGAGAAGGGCACGGAGCTGAGTCTGCGTGCCGTCGCGGAGCAGCCAACCCTGTCCCACGCCCACCTGTGCTACCTGGACCAGGGCGCACTGGCGCAGGCGGCGCTACACCTCAGCGCGAAGGCCGCGCGCTTCGTTGTCGTCGAGGAACATCGGCCCGGCGGGAGCGTGGCGGCGGCACTGGCGCTCCTCATGCCCGATCGCGAGGTATGCAGCGTGAACGCGGGCGAAGGCTGGATCTCCTCCGGGGGCAGCCACGACGACATCCTGCGCCAACTGGGCATGACACTCCCAGCGCTGCTGTCGGTGGCGAACCGGGATTGACCGAGGCGCGCGCCTGCTGGTCGCACTCCCCAGGGAGACGCTTCGGTGGAGGGCCAGTAGGCGCAGAGGCCTTCGCGGTGATGCTGTCGCCGCGAAGGCCTCTGTCTCGTGCCTTGGCCCGAGGTCCGCTCTACGCGGTGGGCTGGGTGGCGCTGTTGAACACCGGAGGGGCGTAGCCGGCCGGCTTGTCGCCGATACCGAGGCCGGGGCTCACCACCCAGGACTGGTACTGCGGGGTGAACATCACGTAGGGCACCCCCAGTTCCGGCGCGCTGGCCTCGTCGAGGCGGCGACGGGCATCGGCCGGGATCTCGAAGTCGAGCGCCTCGAAGTTGCTGCTGACCTGTTCGGCGCTGCTCGCCCCGATGATCACCGAGGCGACGGCGGGCTGGGTGGCGACCCAGTTGATCGCGACCTGGGCCATGCTGCGGCCCAGGTCGGCGGCGACGCCTTCCAGAGCCTCGATGACCTTCCACTCGCTGGCGCTGACCTGGCGACCTCCGGTGTCCGGGTTGGTCAACCGGCCGGTCCCGCTCAGGCCGTCACCGGTGCGCCGGTACTTGCCGCTGAGCAAGCCGCTGGCGATCGGGCTCCACGCGGTGAGGCCCATGCCCATGGTCTGGGCCATCGCTACGTACTCCGCCTCGATGCCCCGGTTGACCAGGGAGTACGGCAGCTGAAGGTTGATCATCGGGGCCAGCCCGTGTGCCTCGGCGTAGCTCTGCGCCCGCGTCGCGTACCAGGCTGGTACGTCCGAGAGCCCGGCGTAGCGGATCTTGCCGGCGCGGACCAGGTCGTCGAGGGTGTGCACGACCTCCTCGACCGGGGTGATCCGGTCCCAGGTGTGCAGCAGGTACAGGTCGATGTAGTCGGTGCCGAGCCGGCGCAGTGACGCCTCCACGGCCCGCATGATGTGCTTGCGTCCGTTGCCGCTGGCGTTCGGGTCGCTCGGGTCGACGGTGTTGGTGAACTTGCTGGTGAGCACGAGCCGTTCGCGGACGCCGGCCCGGTCGATCAGGCGGCCGAGGATCTTCTCGCTCTCGCCGGCGGTGTAGAAGTCCGCAGTGTCGATGAAGTTCCCGCCCGACTCGAGGTATTGCCGGAAGATCGGCTCGGCCTCCTCCGCGGTCTTGCCGTACGCGGCGTGGAACCCGTCGACGCCGAAGTTCATAGTGCCCAGCGCCAGCCGGCTCACCCGCAGACCGGACCGCCCGAGCAGGTAGTAGTGGTTCATCGTGGTGCCCTCCCGATCGTGGTGTCGGCCCGCTGCGGACCGTGCGTACCCGACCTTCGCTCGACAAAAATGGACCTGCAAGTCCAAAAGCCGAGGTAGGGTCGGACCCGCAGGTCCAGAGCAGGAGGTCTCATGACACGGGCGTTGACCCGCAAGGGCGAGGCGACCCGGGCGCGGATCGTCGCCGGCGCCGCCGCCGAGATCCGCGAGCGCGGCGTCGACGAGGTACGCCTCGAGGATGTGATGGCCCACACCGGCACCAGCAAGGGCCAGCTCTTTCACTACTTCCCCGACGGGAAGGAGGGATTGCTGCTCGCGGTGGCCCAGCACGAGGCGGACCAGGTGCTCATCGACCAGGAGCCGATGCTCAGCAACCTGACGTCCTGGCCGGCCTGGTTCGCCTGGCGCGACCGACTGATCGAGCGGTATCTCGCGCAGGGGGTGAAGTGCCCCCTCAACGGTCTGCTAGGACAGACCGGCCGGCGGGCGCCCGGCGCGCAGGCCATCGTGACCGGGCTCATGTGGCGCTGGCAGAAGGCGATCACCGAGGGGATCCGGCACATGCAGTCGACCGGCGACATCGACCCGGCGCTCGACGCCGACCGGGCCGCCGCGGCACTGCTCGCCGGCATTCAGGGTGGGGTACTGCTGCTGCTCTCCACCGGAAAGATCGACCACCTCGAAGCCGTCCTCGACCTCACCATCGACTCGCTGCGGGCAGGCCCGCGGACGGGCGGGAGCTGAGCGGGGGCCCGCGACGCCGAGTTATCCTTGCGCCCGAGTTTTCGGAGATCGGAGCAGACGTGGCAGGTGACGACGACATCTCCGGGTGAGCACCCGGACCGGCCGCCGACGGGCGTGTGAACGCGCCTTCGTCGCCGCGGCCTTCGTCGTCATGTCCTGCTTCCGTCGGGGTGCCGGTGCGCGCCCCGGATCGTCGTTCTCCGAGGTTCCCCATGTCTGTTCGACCTGCTCTCATCGCCCATGACCTCGTGCGGGTCCGTGGCGACCGCCGGGTGCTCGACGGCGTCTCCCTGACCGCCGCGCCCGGTCACCGGATCGGCCTGATCGGTGAGAACGGCACCGGCAAGACGACCCTTCTGCGGGTCCTGGCCGGCGTCGACGTACCCGACTCCGGCACCGTCACGCGCCCACCGGACGTCGGCTTCCTGCACCAGGAACTACCCTTTCGGGCACCCACCACCATCGCCGCCGTCCTCGACGACGCGCTGCGCGACGCCCGCGCCGACCTCGCCGAGCTGGACCGGATCGGCGTCGCGCTCGCCGACTCGCCGGAGGGCACCGAGCAGCACCACCGGCTGCTGGCCGCGTACGCCGAGGTGCTGGAACGGGCGCAGGACCGCGACGCCTGGGACGCCGACCGGCGTGCCGGCACGGTCCTCGACGGCCTCGGCCTCGGCGGGCTGCCCCACGACCGGACGTTGGGCGCGCTCTCCGGCGGGCAACGCGGCCGGCTCGCCCTTGCGGCGATGCTGATCCGCCGACCGAGCGCGCTGCTGCTCGACGAGCCCACCAACCATCTCGACGACGCGGCGGCGGCGTTCTGCGAGGACCAGCTTCGTGCCATGCCGGGGGTGGTAGTGGTGGCCAGTCACGACCGGGCCTTCCTGGACGCGGTCTGCACCGATCTCATCGACCTGGACCCGGCGGTCGACGGGCCGGTCCGCTTCGGCGGCGGCTACACCGCGTACCTGACGGCGAAGCGCGCCGAGGCGCAACGGTGGCGCCGACGCTACGACGACGAGCAGGCGCTCCTCGCCGAGCTGCGCGAGGCCGCCGCCGTGACCGGGCACCAGGTCGCCCACGGCCGGGGCCCGCGCGACAGCGAGAAGATGGGGTACGGGCACACCGCCGGCCGCGTGCAGAACCAGATCTCCCGTCGCGTCCGCGACGCCGCCCGTCGACTGGAGACGATCGAGCGCGACCCCGTTCCGGTGCCGTCGGAGCCGTTGCGCTTCCACGTGCCGGCGCTCGCCGTCGGCGACAGCGACGGGGTCATCGTCACGGCGGACCGGCTGGAGATTCCGGGCCGACTACGGGTGGCGCACCTGGAGCTCAAGGCCCGCGACCGGTTGTTGGTGACCGGCCCCAATGGCGCGGGCAAGTCGACTCTGCTCGCCGTCCTCGCCGGCCACCTGGCCGGTGCCGGAACGCTCTGGCGACGACCGGAGCTGCGGGTCGGCCTGCTCGCCCAGGACACCGTCTTCGCCGATGCGCGGCGGACGGCCCGGCAGGTCTTCGAGGCGGCCGTCGGGATGGAACGGGCCGCTGTCGTACCGCTGTCGTCCCTTGGGCTGCTCGCCCCGGCGGACCTCGACCGCCCGGTGGCCGACCTGTCGGTGGGGCAGCGCCGTCGGCTCGCCCTGGCGGCGCTCGTCGCCGATCCGCCGGAGCTGCTGCTGCTTGACGAGCCCACCAACCACCTCTCGCCGACGCTCTGCGACGAGCTGGAGGACGCCCTGGGCGTCGGCCCAGGTGCCATCGTCGTGGCCAGCCATGACCGCCGACTCCGCTCCCGCTGGCCAGCCCGAGAGCTGCCCCTGACGTTGCCTCGCCCTTAGGTCGGTGATCAAGAGGTTCGCGTCACGCCACGCCGAGCGGGATGACGCAAACCTCTTGATCAACGGCGGTGGGTTCGCTGGTACGGGGGTTGGAAACGTTTTCGTAACGGGGGGTTGACCTCTCCGCCGCCTACGGAGCAGACTCCCCGGAAACGTTTACAGCTATCGGGTGGAGGTGCCGAACGTGGGTCGTAAACGTTTACAGGAACCGGCTGACGGTCGGCCCACGGTGCACACCGTCGCCGCCCGCGCCGGCGTCTCCATCGCGTCCGCCTCGCGGGTGCTCAACGGCGTCGGCGGCAGCCCCGAGACGATCCGCAAGGTTCGCGAGGCGGCGGCCGAGGTGGGCTACGTGCCCAACGCGATCGCCAGGTCGTTGCAGTCCCAGCGCACCGGTCTGATCGCGCTCGCGGTGGAGGACATCGGCAACCCGGTCTACGTGGAGATGATGCGGGCCATCGAGGCCGTGGTCGCGTCCTCCGGGCGGCAACTGCTGGTGCACGCCACCGGCGGGCGGATCGACAACGAGACCGCTCTGCTGCGACGACTGGCCAACCGCTACGTGGACGGCATGATCGTCTCGCCGATCCGGGTCACCGACGACCACCTCACCGCGCTGGTGGACAGTCCGGTGCCGGTGGTGGTCGTCGGTCAGCTCGGCGCGGACGCTCCGATCGACAACGTGCGTACCGACTCGCGGCACGGTGTGGCGCTGGCAGTGGACCATCTCGTCGCCACCGGCCGACGGCGGATCGGCTTCGTCAACGGCCCGCTCGACACCGTCCCGGGCGCCGCCCGCGACGCCGGGTTCCGGGCCGCCCTGGCCCGACACGGCATCCCGCTCGACGCCGAGCTGATCGAGGTCGGCGACTTCCAGTACGCGGCCGGTCGTGCCGCCACCGAGCGACTACTCGCCCGCGCTGACCCGGACGCTCTGGTCTGCGCCAACGACCTCATCGCGGTCGGCGCGTTGCACGCCCTGCTGGTCGCCGGTCGTCGGGTGCCGCAGGACGTCGCCCTGGTCGGCATGGACGACACCGAACTGGCCCGGATGATGTTTCCCCAGCTCTCCAGCGTCTCGCTCGGCTCGGCCGAGCGTGGTCGCCGAGCCGCCGAACTGCTCCTGCAACGCATCGCCGACGCCACAGTGCCGCCGCGGCGCGAGCAGGTGCCGCCAAGTCTCGTCGTACGCGCGTCCAGCGCCGCGACCCTGCCGGTCCCTCGACCCGCCACCGGGCCGGCCGGCCCACCTACCACCGTCCCGTCCAGCGAAGGGGTGACCGCATGACCACCCTGGCCGAGCGGCCGGACGTCGAGCGGGCCGAGCCGGCCCGCCGACCGAACCGGTTCCGCTCCGACCGCACCACCATCTACCTTCTGTTGCTGCCGTCGCTGCTGCCGATCCTGGTGCTGTCGGTGTTCCCGCTGCTGCGGGGCATCTACCTCGGATTCACCGACGCCCGCGCCGGTCGCAACGTCGAGGTCAGCTTCACCGGCCTGGCCAACTACCGCGAACTCCTCGGTGACGAGCTGTTCTGGAACTCGTTCAAGATCGGCCTGCTCTGGGCGGTCGGGGTGACGGTGTTGCAGTTCCTGCTCGCCCTCGGGCTGGCGCTGCTGCTCAACCAGCAACTGCGGTTCCGCGGTGTGGCGCGGGTGCTGGCCGTCGTGCCGTGGGCGATGCCGCCCGTCGTGGTCGGCATCCTGTGGAAGCTCGTCTACCACCCCGACGCCGGCCTGATCAACGAGTTCTTCCACCGCGTCGGCGCCGACGGACTGCGGACGAACTGGCTGGGCGATTTCAGCACCGCCCTGCCCGCGGTGATCATCGTCGGGGTCTGGGCGGGCATGCCGCAGACCACAGTCGTCCTGCTCGCCGGCCTGCAGGGCGTGGGTCGCGAGCTGCACGAGGCGGCGGCGGTGGACGGGGCCAGCACCTGGCACCGGTTCCGGCACGTCACGTTGCCCGCGCTGGCACCGGTGATCGTGGCGATCACCTCGCTGGACTTCATCTGGAACTTCAACTCGTTCGGCCTGGTCTACGTGCTCACCGCCGGTGGACCGGGCGGCAAGACGATGCTGCCGATGCTGTTCGCGTACGAGGAGGCGTTCCGCTACGGCAACTACGGCTACGCGGCGGCGCTCGGCAACGTCATGGTCGTGATCATCATCGCGCTGCTCGCTGTCTATCTCCGTCGCCGGCTCAGGGAGGCGAACTGACATGTTCGGAAAACCGAGCCGCACGAGCCGGACGCTGCAGTACCTGGCGCTCGCCGGTTATCTGATCTTCCTCGGGTTCCCGCTGGTCTGGCTGCTCTCCACGGCGTTCAAACCGCCGCGCGAACTGGTACGCCTGCACCCGACGTTGATCCCGGACAACCCGACACTGCAGAACTTCGTCCAGGCCTTCACCGAACAGGAGCTGGGCCGGGCGGCGCTCAACAGCCTCCAGGTCTCCCTCGCCTCGGCGGTGCTGACAGTGCTGATCGCCATGCCGGCGTCGTACGCCCTCGCCCGGTTCCGCTCCAAGCTCGGCACCGCCGCGCTGGGCTGGGTGCTGCTGTCCCAGCTCTTCCCGTTCGTGCTGCTGATCATCCCGATCTTCCTGGTGCTGCGGCAGGTCGGCCTCGCCAACACGCACGCCGGGCTGGTGCTGATCTACGTGGTCTGGGCGCTGCCGTTCGCGCTGTGGATGCTGCAGGGCTTCGTCCGCAACATTCCGAGGGAACTGGAGGAGGCCGCCTCGGTCGACGGCGCGACCCGGGTGCAGGTCCTGCGGCGGGTGGTCTTCCCGCTGCTCGCCCCGGGCCTGGTCGCGACCGCGCTGTTCTCCTTCATCTCGGCCTGGAACGAGTTCTTCTTCGCGCTGGTGCTGATCAAGACTCCGGAGCTGGCCACCCTGCCGGTGGCGCTGGCCCGGTTCGTCGGCATCGAGGGCACCGCCCGCCTGGGACCCCTGGCCGCCGGCTCACTGCTGGCCACGCTGCCCAGCCTGATCTTCTTCGCGTTCATGCAGCGCCGGCTCTCGTCCGGGTCGCTCGCGGGCGCTGTCAAGGGCTGACCCGTCCCCCCAACCACCACCACCAAGGAGGTAACCCCCATGCTCCGTACCCGATTCCGTCGACTCGCGGCGGCCGCCGCGGTCACGGTCGTCGGCCTCGGCGCGCTCACCGCGTGCGGTGCCGGCGGCGACGACGAGGCCGCCTCCGGCCCGGCCAAGCTGCGCTTCCTCAGCCTCGCCTGGCAGAAGGAGTCGTTGCAGGTAAACAAGGACCTGGTCGCCAAGTGGAACGCCGAGCACCCGGACATCCAGGTCGAGTACGTCCAGGGTGACTGGAACTCGGTGCACGACCAACTGCTCACCTCGTTCGAGGGCGGCGACGCGCCGGACATCGTGCACTACGAGGCGTCCTCGATCGGCGAGTTCAGCAAGCAGGGCTACCTGGCCGACCTCTCCGACCTGGTCTCGGACGATCTGAAGGGCCAGATCGACAAGGGCATCTGGGACACCGCCACCGTCGACGGCAAGGTCACCGGTGTGCCGTTCCTGCTGGAGTCGCAGGTCGTCATCGCCAACAAGAAGCTGCTCGACGCCGCCGGTGTCGCGGTGCCGCCGGCCGACGGCGGCTGGACCTGGGACGAGTTCCAGGCCAACGCGCAGAAGCTCACCAAGCCCGGCCAGTACGGCGCGGCCTGGGCGCTGAAGTCGCCGACCAACAGGGTGCTGAACCTCGCGCTCAACTACGACGGCACGTTCTTCTACGGCGACGGTGGCCGCACCGAGGTCAAGGTCGGTGACGCCGAGAAGGAGATCCCGAAGCGGATCCACGACATGCTCTACACCGCCAAGTCGGCCTCCCCGGAGGCGCTCGGCATGAGCGGCGCGGACACCCTGCCCGGGTTCTTCGGCGGCAAGTACGCGATGCTGCCCGGCTCGGTGTCGCTGCGCCAGCAGATGGTCGAGCAGGCGCCGGCCGGCTTCGAGTGGGTAACCCTGCCCCCGATCAAGGGGCTCTCCACCAAGCAGGCCGCCAACCCGCAGACGCTGTCGATCTCCGAGGACAGCAAGCACAAGAAGCAGGCCGCGCAGTTCCTGGAGTACTTCCTGAACCCGACCAACATGGCCGCCCTGGCCAAGGGCGACTGGTTGGTGCCGACCGGCAAGCAGGCCAACGAGGAACTGGTCAAGCTCACCGCCGGCAAGCAGGGCTGGGACGTCGCCGCGGACAGCGCAACGGACCTGACCGTCGCCCCGTTCCAGCAGGCCGACGGCTACCCGGAGTGGAAGACCAAGTACGCCACCCCGGCCCTCCAGCAGTACTTCGCCAACAAGATCACCCTCGATCAGCTCGGCACGCAGCTGGTCGACGGTGGCAAGCAGGTTCTGAGGTAACGACATGTCTCTCTTGCTCGACACATCGGTCGGTTGCCTGGTTGGCGCCGCGGTCGGAGACGCCCTGGGTGGCGCCACCGAGACGGCGCTGCCCGAGCAGATCCGTACCCGCTTCGGCGGCTGGGTCGAGGGCATCGTGCCCCCGTACCACGCCGACTGGGCCACCGCGCGACCCCTCGCGCCGTACCACAAGGGCGACGGGCACCTCACCGACGACACGTTGATGACCCACGCCCTGGTCCGCGCCTACGCGGCCAAACGGGACCACCTCGACGCGTACGACGTGGTGGAGCTGCTGGTTCCCGACCTGATCGAGCGGGTGGTGTACATCCCCGACCTGGAGCGCGACGGGGTGACCTTCCACCGGCTCGCGGCCGCCGAACGGTGGCTGGTAACCCGACTGCACCACGCCCACGCTGACCCGCGCGAGGCAGGGGTCGGCAACATCGTCAACTGTGGCGCGGCCATGTACATGGCCCCGGTCGGCATCGTCAACGCGGGCGACCCGGCCGGTGCGTACGCCGAGGCGGTGGAGATCGCCGGCGCGCACCAGCACAGCTACGGGCGGGAGGCCGCCGCCGTGTTCGCGGCCTCGGTCGCGGCGGCCGCGACTCCCGGCGCGGGCGTCGACGACGTCGTCGCCGCGGCGCTGGACCTGGCCCGCGACGGCACCCGCGCGGCCATCGACGCGGTGGTCAAGGAGGCTCGCGGCCACCACGACTGGAAGCAGGCCATCCCGGCGCTGCGGGCCGCTGTCGCTCCCTACGACACGGTGGGGGAGGAGTACCGCAGCCCCGGCCTCGGCGCGCGGCGACCCAGTCGGCTGCACGCCATCGAGGAACTGCCGGTGGCTCTCGGCATGCTCGTGGTGGCCGGCGGCGACTTCCGGGCCGCGGTGCTCGGCTCGGTCAACTACGGCCGGGACGCCGACTCCACAGCCACCATGGCCGCCGCCATCGCCGGGGCGCTCGGTGGCGCCGACGCGGTGCCGGCGGAGTGGTCCGACGTGGTCGCCACCGCCTCCAAGACCGACCTGGTGGAGCCGGCCCGGGTCCTGGCCGCGGTGGCCGGCGAGGTCTTCGAGCGCGACCAGGCCCGGTTCGCCCGCCGGGCGGAGCGGTTCGCCGGGCTGGCCGCCGGAGCCACCCGGGGGGTTGGGGGCGAGACCCGGTGAGGATCACCTGGGTTCAGCCGGAGGACCTGTTGCCGCACGAGCTGGCGGCCAGCCGGGACGAGGGGCGCGACGTCGCCGCGATCGCCCAGCGGTGGACGGCGGCCGGCGGGGACCTGACCCCACCGGTCAGCGGGGCGTCGGTGACCCCGGCGTCGCCGCGGCTGCGGGCCCTCGCCACGGAGTTGCTGGACGCCGCCGACGCGGTGCCCGCCGTCGACACCGCCGACGAGGCCGACGACCTGGTCACGCTGCGCGCCGGCTGGCCGACCAGCTGGTCGCTGCCGACCGAGGCGGCGTACGACAGGCTGCACGGCGGGTGGCTCGGCCGGGCGGTCGGCTGCCTGCTCGGCAAGCCGGTGGAGAAGATTCCGCGCGAGGGCATCCGGGAGATCCTCACCGCTACCGAACGATGGCCACTGCGCGACTGGTTCACAGCGAAGGGACTCCCGGCCGACGTGGCCGCCCGCTGGCCGTGGAACAGGCGCAGCGCGCCGACCAGCCTCGCCGAGAACATCGACGGGATGCCCGAGGACGACGACCTGAACTACGCGTTGCTGGCCCTGCGCGTGCTGGAGACGCACGGTCGGGGCTTCACCAGCGCCGACGTGGCACAGGCGTGGCTGGACTGGCTGCCCGGCGGGCGGGTCTTCACCGCCGAGCGGGTGGCCTACCGCAACCTGTTGCTCGGGTACCCGCCGCCGCAGAGCGCCCGCCGGCACAACCCGTTCCGGGAGTGGATCGGCGCGCAGATCCGCACCGACGTGTACGGCTGGGTCAACCCCGGCCGGCCGGACCGCGCCGCCGAACTGGCGGTGCGGGACGCGACTGTCAGCCACGTCCGGGGTGGGGTGCACGGCGCGATCTGGGCGGCGGCGCTGGCCGCCGCCGCCCCGGTGGCCGACACTGTGGACGAGGTGCTGGACGCCGCCGAGGCGGTGCTGCCGCCGGGTAGCCGGTTCGCCGCCACCGTCCGCGAGGCGCGTGCCCTCGGCGCGGGCACCGACGACTGGGAACGCGTGGTCGACGAGCTGTACGCACGACACGGCCACCTGCACTGGGTGCACGTGCGCAACAACGCCGCGCTGGTGGCCGCCGCCCTGGCGTACGGGCGGGGGGACCTGGAACGGTCGATCACCGCTGTGGTCAGCGGCGGCTGGGACACCGACTCGACCGGCGCGACAGTCGGCGCGGTGACCGGAGCGCTCACCGGCGCGTCCGGGCTGCCGCCGCGTTGGGTCGCCCCGCTGCACAACCGGCTGGCCAGCAGCATTGGCGGCTTCGACGGGATCGGCTTCGACGAGCTGGCCGAGCGGACCCTCGCCCTGGCGCAGCCGCCGACGGAAGGGAGCGTGGCATGAGCGCGCGGGTGGCGGTGGTGGGCAGCAGCAACCTGGACCTGGTGGTCACGGCGTCGCGGCTGCCCCGCCCCGGTGAGACGGTGCTCGGTGAGGACTTCCGGACCGTACCCGGCGGCAAGGGCGCCAACCAGGCCGTCGCCGCCGCCCGGGCCGGAGCGGCCTGCGACTTCGTGGGCGCGGTCGGCGACGACGAGTTCGGCACCCGGATGCGGGCGAGTCTCGTCGACGCCGGCGTGGACGTCAGTGGTCTGCGGACCGCCGCCGGTCCCTCGGGTGTCGCGTTGATCGCCGTCGACCGGGACGCGGAGAACTTCATTCTGGTCGCGCCCGGTGCCAACGGCACGCTGACCGAGCTGGACGCGGACGACCGGGCGACGATCGCGGCGGCTGACGTGCTGCTGCTGCAACTCGAGGTGCCGCTGACCGCCGTGCTCCAGGCGGCGCACTGGGCCCGGGCCGACGGCACCACTGTGGTGCTGAACGCCGCGCCCGCCGCCGCGCTGCCCACCGCACTGCTCGACCTGGTCGACGTGCTGGTGGTCAACGAGCACGAGGCGGCTGTCGTCGCCGAGGTCGCCTCCGACGACCCACCGGTGCTGCTCGACGCCCTGCTGATGCTGGTGCCCCGGGTGGTGCTGACCCTCGGCGCGCGCGGGGCCGCGTACGCCGATCGACACGGCCTGCGTCTCGCGGTCCCGGCGCCGCAGATCGACGCCGTGGACACCACAGCCGCCGGTGACGCGTTCACCGGCGCGCTCGCCGTGAGCTGGGCCGAACACGGCGCCACCAGCGAGGACACCGTCACCGCCAGCCTGCGCTGGGCCTGCGCCGCCGGCGCGGCCTGCGCCCAGCGGCCCGGAGCGTCGACAGCCCTGCCCGACCGGCCGGCCATCGACGCCCTCTACGACGCGACCTACCGAGGTGCACAGTGAGCTTCAACCCGTACGTCCCACGCCCGATCGACCGGCCGACCGAGGTGCCGTTGGGCGGGCACGCCGACCTGAGCACCCTGGACGAGGCGAAGATCTTCGCCGCGCCGAACGACCCGGCCGACTGGCCGGCCTGGCGGGAGCAGATCGCCCGGTGGCGGGTCGACGCCCGGGACCGGATCGGCTACGTCGGCGAGCACTACGACGAGATCGCCGGTGACTGCTTCAGCGTCTGCCTGGCCTGGCTCTGGGACGAGACGCTCTACGACCACGAACGCGGCGTCTTCACAGTCGACGAGTTCCTCGACGCGGCAGGGCGGGACTTCGGCGGCTTCGACGGGGTGGTGCTCTGGCACGCGTACCCGGTGATCGGCCTCGACGACCGTAACCAGTTCGACTGGTACCGGGACGTACCGGAGCTGCCCGAGGTGGTGCGCGCGTTCCAGCAACGTGGGGTGAAGGTCTTCGTCGACTACAACCCGTGGGACACCGGCACCCGGCGCGAGCCGGGCAGCGACGCCGAGGAGGTCGCCACGCTGGCCGGCAAGCTCGGCGTCGACGGGGTCTTCCTGGACACCCTCAAGGAGGGTGCCGGGGAGCTGCGCGCCGCGCTGGACGCGGTGCGCCCCGGCATGGTCCTGGAGGGCGAGAGTCGGGTGCCGCTGGCCCGCATCGCCGACCACGCGATGTCCTGGGCGCAGTGGTTCGCCGACTCCGAGGTGCCCGGCGTGCTGCGGGCGAAGTGGTTCGAGCGACGGCACGTGCTGCACCACACCCGGCGCTGGCACCGCGACCACCTCGACGAGCTGCACTCCGCCTGGCTCAACGGCGTCGGCGTGCTGGTCTGGGAGAGCGTCTTCGGCGTCTGGGTCGGCTGGAACGAGCGGGACCGCGCGGTGCTGCGGGCGATGCGCCGGGTGCAGGCCAGCCACGCGGCGTGGTTGCGCGCCGAGGACTGGGTGCCGCTCGCCGACCATCCCGGCGACGGCCAGGTGTACGCGTCCCGCTGGACGCACGACGACGAGCCGCTGTGGACGGTGGTGAACCGGGGCGCGGACCACGACGGCCCGTGGCTGGTCACCGACCCGAGCGCCGGCCGGCACTTCGTCGACCTGGTCACCGGTGCCGAGTTGACAGTCACCGAGACCGCCGACGGTCGACTGGCGGTGGGCGGCCCGCTCCCGGCCGGCGCGATCGCGGCCGTGGCGCGCGGACTCGCCTCCGCGCACCGGCACGAGCCGCCGACCGGCGACCCGTCCTTCCCGGCCCGTGCGGCGGTGCGCGTCCGTACGCCGTGGACGCCGCTAGCGCAGGTGCCGCCGGGCCTGGTCGGCGTCGAGGGCGGCCGGCACGAGCTGGTCGTCCGGCACCGGGTACGGGAGGCCGGGCTGTACGGCGAGGCGCCCTACGTCGACGAGTGGAAGCCCCTGCCGCCTCGGCTGCACCACAGCGGGACGCTGCGCCGCAGTGTGCGGCTCGGCCGGTTCGCCATCGCCGTGCACGAGGTCACCCACGGCGAGTACGCCGAGTTCCTGCGCGCCACCGGCTACGTTCCGGTGCGCCCGGAGCGGTTCACCGCCGGCTCCGGCCCGGCCGACGCCCCGGTGACCGGGGTCGAGTTGGCCGACGCGCGGGCGTACGCGACCTGGGCCGGGCTGCGCCTGCCCACCGAGGACGAGTGGCAGGTCGCGGCCGAGGCGGGACTGCTCGTACGGCGGGAACCGCTGGTGTGGAACCTGACCGAGAGCGAGCACTCCGACGGCCGTACCCGCTTCGCCATCCTCAAGGGTGGCGCCCAGTACCGGGCGGAGGGCTCCGACTGGTACCTCGACGGAGGCCCGCAACCGGCGGACGTGTCGGTGAAGCTGCTGCTCACCGGCGCCGGTCTCGCCCGCTCCGAACAGGTCGGCTTCCGCTGTGCGGCCGACCTGCCGGAGGTGGCCCGGTGACCGCGCCACTGCACGGCGTCACTGTCGTCGACCTGGCCACCCTCTTCGCCGGGCCGCTCGCGGCGGCGTTCCTCGGTGACTTCGGCGCCGACGTGATCAAGGTGGAGCATCCGGCCAAGCCGGACCCGTCGCGGGGGCACGGCCCGGCCCGCGACGGCGTCGGGCTCTGGTGGAAGGTGCTCGGCCGCAACAAGCGCACCGTCACCCTCAACCTCTCCGACCCGGACGGCGCGGAGCTGCTGCGCCGGCTGCTCGCCGACGCCGACGTGCTGGTGGAGAACTTCCGCCCCGGAACCCTGGAGCGGTGGGGGCTCGGCCCGGCCGAGCTGCACGCCGTCAACCCCCGGCTGGTGATCACCCGGATCAGTGGGTTCGGGCAGGTCGGGCCGTACGCCCGGCGGCCCGGCTTCGGCACCCTCGCCGAGGCGATGAGCGGTTTCGCCGCGGCCACCGGGGAACCGGACGGGCCGCCCACGCTGCCCCCGTTCGGGCTGGCCGACTCGGTGAGCGCGCTCGCCGCCGCGTACGCGGTGATGCTCGCCCTGCGGGCTCGCGACGTCACCGGCGTCGGTCAGGTGGTCGACCTCGCCATCATCGAGCCGATCATGGCGATGCTCGGGCCGCAGATCACCTGGTACGACCAGCTCGGCTACGTCCAGCCCCGGCTGGGCAACCGGTCCAACAACAACGCCCCGCGCAACACCTACCGGTGTGCCGACGGGCGCTGGGTGGCGGTCTCCACCAGCGCGCAGAGCATCGCCG
>NZ_JBEZGJ010000105.1:0-25929 GCF_040649965.1 Micromonospora sp. NPDC048843 | reverse complement strand
CGGTGGCACGGCCGCAGCTTCCGCTGTCAGCCGCGGTGGTAGTGCCCTGCTCGACGGATCATCCGGTCGCGTCGGCACTGTCGTCGGCAACCCGGCGACGGCCGCGAATCGACGATCAGCAGCAGCCCGTGGAGTAGCTCACGTAGGACGCGTTGCAGTCTCTCGCCGTGTTGGCGTAACAGCGGACCTGCCCCGCGACCACCTTGTTGTAGTAGTAGTAGCAGAACGGCCCTCCACACCCGACATAGGCGAGAGAGCAGACGTTGCACGCGGACGCAGTGGCCTTTGGCAGCAGCGTGGCCAGTAGCTTGTCCGCCAGCTTGTTGATAATCATACGACCTCTCTCCTTCTCCGTCGGTACGACGGTTTGTCGACAGAGGTGACGATGTCATCGACCACTTACGATTCGCTAACGGTGCGCTAATGCCCCGGTTAGCGGCTGTGGATCGGCATTCGCGCAGGTCATGACCGCCCGGTGCGCGAGATGGCGGTCATGCCGCCACCCCGTGTGGTGGTCGGCGGTGACAGGTGGGCGACGGTGCTACCGCTGACCGCTCGCGCGGATGATGCTGACCAGCCGGCCGATTCGTTGACCGGGCGCGACGCCGAGGTCCCCGGCCAGGATCTCGCACAACTGGTCGTGGGCGGCCAGGGCGGACGCGACGTCACCACGCCTCATGTGTGCCTCGATGAGGTGCTCCCAGGCCCGTTCCCGGTATGGCCACTGGCGCACGAGTGGCTCCATCGCGTCGATGACGGAGTTGTTGTCGCCGAGGACGAGTTGCGCCTCGGCGAGGTCCTCCATGGCCCGCCACCGTCGCTCGTCCAGTGACGCCGCCACGACCGCTACCCCAGCGGACCGGGCATCGACGCAGGCGTCCCCCCGCCACAGCCGCAGTGCCGCCGAGAGGGCGGCGACGCGGCGTTCGGCACCTTCGGGGAGCCGAGCCCCGGCGCCCTGTTGCGTCAGGTCGTCGAAACGGGCGAGGTCTGTCGATGCGAGGCGGGCGCACAGCAGGTAACCCGGTGGGCGGGTCTGCAGGAGGTTCACGGCATCCGGCCCGCCGAGCCGCACCAGGCTTCGCCGCAGGGCGCAGACGTGGCCCTGTAGCTTCGTCGTCGCCGTCGCCGGCGGGTGGTCGTCCCAGATCACCTCGATGAGGCGGTTGACGGCGACCACCGAACCCAGGTTGAAGGCGAGCGCCGCCAGCAGTGCTCGCCTGCCCAGGCCGCCGACGGCCATCGGCTGCCCGCCGACGGTTGCCTCGATCGGACCCAGCAGTGACACTCTGAGCAGGGTGTTAGCGTTCACATCGACGTCCGAGTGGTGATCGCGTCGTCGTAACCGGATGCCTGGAGGTGGAACAACTCGGCATAGCGCCCTCCCGATGCCATCAGCTCGTCGTGGCTGCCCTGTTCGAGGATGCGGCCGGCGGCCAGCACGGCGATGCTGTCCGCCTCCCGGACGGTGTTGAGCCGGTGCGAGATGAGCAGGCTGGTGTGTGTGCGGCGCAGCGACATCAGCCGCTGGTTGATCTCGTGCTCGGTCGCCACGTCGAGACCTGACGACGGTTCGTCGAGGATCAACACGTCCGCGCCCTCCCTGAGCAGGGCTCTGGCCAGCGCCAGCCGCTGCCACTGCCCCCCGGACAACACCACCCCCACCCCGGGCAGATCCCCGTCGCTGAAGGCTCGCGTCAGCATGGTGTCGTACCCGTTCGGAAGCGCGGCCAGGGTGGCGTCCATGTCGGCCGTGGCGGCTGCTGCCCGTACGCGGGCGCGGTCATCCAACGCGTTGATGTCGCCGACAGCGATGTTGTCGTGGGCGGAGAACTCGTACGTCATGAAGTCCTGGAATGTCGCCCCGAGGCGTGCGCGTAGCGAAGCCGGGTCGATGGTGGTGATGTCGACGCCATCCCACCGAATGACGCCCCTGTTCGGGACGTGGAAGCCGCAGAGAAGCTTGACCACCGTCGACTTCCCGGCGCCGTTGTCGCCCACCAGGGCGAGGGACGAGCCGCAGGGGATCCGCAACGTGAGACCGCGCAGGACCCAGTCGTGCTCGGGGGCGTACCGGAACCAGACGTCGTCGAACTCCAGGCCCCGCTTCAGTGGTGTCAGGGCGGGCAGCGGAACGGCACGTCGGGCCTCGCGGATCACCGCGGTGATGTCGACGTAGTGGCCGAACACGATCAACGTCTCGCCGAGCATCGCGATCTGTCGGACCAGGCTCGACGCGGACATCTGCAACGCGGTCAGTGCCGCGATCACGAGCACGAGGTCGCCGACGGTGCCGTGTCCGTCGACCACCCGTGCGACGAAGACGGCCAGCGCGACCAGCGAGACGATGCCGGTCAGCGTCGCGAGGGCGCTGTCGACCCACAGGGCCAGTCGGTCCTGGTGACGTTCCTGTCCCTGTGCCGCGCGCAGCTCGCGCAGCAGGCGACCCTGAAAGAACTGGCCGAGCCCGAACAGCCGGATCTCCTTCGCGGCGCGCATGTCCAGCAGGAGTGCCGCGTAGAACGTCTGCCGGCGGAACATCGGTACGGTGCGTTCCATCATCGCCCCGCGCATCCGCGCCAACCGGATCTGGGCCACGAGCGTGGGCAGCACCGCCAGCATGACCAACGCGCTCACCAGGGGAGACCAGCGCACCAGCGTCACGCCGAAGGCGACGATGGTGATCATCTCCTGCCCGATGCCCAGGACCATGCTGTTGAGCTGGGTCGGCGCGAAGCGACTCGCCTCGTGGGCGAGCCGGAGCCGATCATGAAACTTGCTGTCCTCCAACTCGGTCAGCCGAGGGTGCGCCGACACCGCTGTGAACAGTTCCTGCTGCGTGCGTATCGTCACCCGGCGTTCCGCGTCCCGCTGTACGTACTGCGAGACGTGCAGGATGACTGGCGACACGATGGCCAGCGTGCCGAAACCGACGACACCGAGCCAGATCGTCGACGTAGCGTCGGCGGAGAGACCGTCGATGAGGGCTCGGGTGAACCAGGCGGTGGCTACCGCTGTCAGACCACCCACCACCATGATCACGACGCTCACCGCCGCCGCCCAGGGCGCGGCGCCGAAGTAGATCCCGAACGCGCGACGCATCAACGCTGCCGACCGCCTCATCGGCTGCCCAATACCTCGCTCAGGTCATGCCCGCGTGCCGCCAGTCGTCCGTCCGCGTCGAACAGCACGAATGACGGAGTGCCCTGCACCTGGAAGGCCGCCATCACCGCGCTCGGGCTGTCGTCCATGACGAGGAGGCCGGCCTTCCGTAGCGTCGGGCCGAGCTCGTCGGTCATGCCCTCGCCCACGGTGAGGAAGCTGACCACCCGTACGCCCGTGCCGCCGAACTCCTCGGCCCGGTCGGCCAGTTTCTCCGCCTGCGCGGGGCAGTGTCGGCATCCGGCGGAGAAGAACCCGATGAGGGTCGGGCTGCCCGCGAGGTCGGCGCTGGAGACCTGGCCGTCCGGTGACACGAACTCCGGCAGTGTGGTGCCGACCGACAGCCCCGAGGCGGGCGGAGAGTTCATCTCGATGAGCTTCGCCTCCGTCTCGCGTAGCCGCCTGATGACCGCCGCGCTCAGCGCGAGATCGACGAGGACGAGCGCCGCGAGGATGGCGACGGCGGTGGACAGAAATAGCACTGTGGGCTCCTTGGACCGGGGCGTCGAAGAACAGCGCACGAGAAGCGCGCGATCGATTGGAAAGATTCAGCGCGCGTGAGATGCTCCACGAAGGAGCCAGGTGAGGTCGTCAAGCCTGACCAGCGTCGTGACGATGAATCCCGCTAGGGAAAGAGCCAATATGAGGTGCGGCGGCTCTAGACCTCTGAGCGATATGGCGGGCAGGGTGATCGCGCCAAGAAGGGCGCCGGCGGCCGTGCCGGCGAGGAAACCACTGCGAGCGACGTGCCGCCACGCAACGGGCGTGTCCGTCGGGCCGAAACAGTGACATCCCGCCGTCGACCCTTGTCGGACGGCCCGCGCGAGCACGACGGTGAACGCGCCGAAGAGCAGCACGGCCGCGGCCAGGCCGATGACCGTGCCCCCGGGCCAGAGGACAAGCGCCAGTACGGCTGCCTCGGCCGCGATCGATGCCACCGCCACCGGGCGGGACCAGCGCACGGGGGCGACCCGCAGTTGGGCAATGGCGTCGGCGAACGCGTGAAAACTCATTCGACTACGCACTTTTCCGATGACGGATATCGCAAGAACGCCGGCCAGCGTCAAAATGGACGCGACAACAGCGACACCCACATCGTCCCCCATTCCCCGTGGCGCCCAAGTGCCGGGGTGCGAGTCGCGCAGACCTCAAGAACCCCGGCTGGGAAACCCGAGGTTATCGGCGTGCTTCGATGCTGTCAACGGGTTGATTTGCCGGCGGAAAGATGAGAGTAATACCCCTCGAAGGGGGTCTTATGACCGACGAGTCACAATTCCTGCTCACCGTCCTGGGTGGGTTTGCCGCGCTTGCGGCACCCGTCGTCGGCGTTGCCGTGGCGCGCCGGAGACTGATGATAGTCGATGTGATGGGTGACAGCATGATCCCCACTCTGGCTCACGGCGACCGCCTCGTGGTGCGCCGAACGCGCCGGCTCCGGGCCGGCGGCATCGTCGTCGCGCGCCACCAGGAGGGTGGTCCTCGGAGTGCCGTCGAGGGCTCTCCCGCGTCCGCCTGGCTGGTCAAGCGCCTCGTGGCGCTGCCAGGTGACGCCGTCCCGCAAGTGGTCGCCCCGGCCGTCGGGGCAGAGGTGCGACAGGTGCCGGCCGGCATGGCCGTGCTGCTCGGCGAACATCCGGACAGCGTTGACTCGCGCCGGTGGGGATTCGTGCCGCTGAAAGACATCGAGGGCGTTCTGGTCGGGCGACTGGGGTCTACCGGCCGGTAGGGCAAACAGGTATTGCCCAGCCATTGGCGTACATCTATAGTTGCGCGGATCACAACAATCATGGCCGTGGTGACGCGGCCGGGTCGTCGAAGCGCTTCGACGATTCGTCGTTCAGGCCCGTCAGCCGGGTGTCGAGCCTGGTCACGCCGGCCTCGGCGCCCCGCTGGGCGTCCGTCGTACGACATGAGGAGAACCGCATGCGGAACTGGCGCCTTCGGCGCGGAATCACCGCGCTCGCGCTCGCCCTGCTAGCCCTACCGGCCGTTCCCGGCACCGCGCTCGCCGAACCCACCTACCCGTTCCGAGATCCCCACCTGCCAGTGGACGCCCGGGTCGACGACCTGCTCGGCCGGCTCACCCAGGACGAGAAGATCTCCTGGCTGCACCAGTACCAGCCGGCCATTCCACGGCTGGGCATCGGCCTGTTCAAGACCGGCACCGAGGCGCTGCACGGGGTGGCCTGGTCCACCGACATCGACAACAACGGCGCGGTGGTCAAGGCTCGCGGCACCGTCTTCCCACAGCCGGTGGGCATGGCGAGCACCTGGAACACCGACCTGATCCGGCAGGTCGGTTCGGCAGTCGGCGACGAGGCGCGCGGCTACCACGCGCAGAACCCCCGGGTCTGGGGGCTCAACCTCTGGGCGCCGGTGGTCAACCTGCTGCGCGACCCCCGCTGGGGCCGCAACGAGGAGGGCTACTCCGAGGACCCGCTGCTCACCGCCGAGATCTCCACCGCGTACGGGTCGGGGATGACCGGCGGTGACCCCAACCACCTGAAGAGCGCGCCGACCCTCAAGCACTACCTGGCCTACAACAACGAGGTCCGACGCGACGTGACCTCGTCGAACGTGCCGCCTCGGGTGCTCAACGAGTACGACCGCGCCGCCTTCAAGCCGGCCATCGCCGCCGACGCGGCGACCGGGATGATGGCCGCGTACAACCTGGTCAACGGCCGTCCGGCAACGGTGGACCCGGACCTGGCCACAGTGGTACGCGACTGGACCGACCAGCCGCTGATGAACGTCACCGACGCCTGGGCGCCGAACAACCTCGTCGCCTCGCAGGGGTACTACCCGACCCAGGCCGAGGGGAACGCCGCGATCATCAAGGCCGGCCTCAACAGCTTCATCACCGACGACACCAACGCGCAGCCCACCATCACCGCCATCAAGCAGGCCCTCGCGATCGGCCTGCTCACCGAGGCGGACATCGACGCCCGGATCCGCGAGATCCTGAACGTCCGGTTCCGGCTGGGTGAGTTCGACCCGGGCGGCGGCCGGTACGGCGGCATCACCCCGGACGTCATCAACAGCCCCGAACACCAGCGACTGGCCCGGCAGGCCGCCGGCGAGGCGATGGTGCTGCTGAAGAACGAGCGGCAGGCGCTACCACTGAACCCGGCCCGGACCCGCAAGGTGGCGGTGCTCGGCCCGCTGGCCGACACCCTCTATTCGGATTGGTACGGCGGCGACCTGCCGTACCAGGTGACGGCGCTCGACGGCATCCGCGAGCGGCTGGGCAGCTCGGCCAGCGTGAGCGGGCTCGACGGGGCGGACCGGATCGCCCTGAAGGACGTGTCGACCGGCCGGTACGTCTCGGCCACCGGCACCACCGACGCCGACCGCGTCCTCGGGACCGGTGCCACCCCGGCGCTCGTCGCCCAGTTCGACGTCGTCGACTGGGGGCAGGACGTGGTGACGCTGCGCAACGCCGCCAACGGCCGCTACCTCGGCTACAACTGGGGGCCGTTCCTCACCCGGGACGAACAGCCGAACGGTTGGTACGTCCAGCAGCAGTTCAAGCTGGAGCCGCAGGCCGACGGCACCGTGGTGCTGCGGTACGTCGGCTACGAGACCACTGAGAGCTGGTTCGGCGCCGACACGTACGTGACGATCGGCGACGACGGCGCCCTCAAGCTCGGCGCCTCGACCCCGGCCGCCGCTACCCACTTCAGTCGCGAGCTGATCAGCAACGGAATCCACCGGGCCGTGGCGGCGGCCAAGGCGGCCGACACCGCAGTGCTGGTGGTCGGCAGCAACCCGTTCATCAACGGCCGCGAGGCACACGACCGGACCTCAACGGCGCTGAGCGCCGGCCAGGAGGCGCTGGTCAAGGCCGTGGCCACTGCCAATCCGCGGACCGTTCTCGTGCTCCAGACCAGCTACCCGGTCACCATCCGATGGGAGCAGGAGCACGTACCGGCCATCGTCTGGACCACACACGCGGGCGCGGAGACCGGTCACGCCGTCGCCGACGTCCTCTTCGGCGACCGCAACCCGTCCGGCAGGCTCACCCAGACCTGGTACCGCTCGGACTCGCAACTACCACCGGACCTGCTGGAGTACGACATCATCTCGTCCGGGCAGACCTACCTGTACAGCCGCGCGAAGCCGCTCTACCCGTTCGGCCACGGGCTGTCGTACACCCGGTTCCGGTACGGCCAGCTGCGTGCCGGTGCGCAGTCGGTAGCGGCCGACGGCACCATCACGGCCACTGTCGACGTGACGAACGTCGGCAGCCGGACCGGGACCGAGGTGGTTCAGCTCTACACCCACCAGCGCACCTCGCGGGACACCACACCGATCCGCCAGCTCAAGGCGTTCCAACAGGTGAAACTCGCACCCGGGCAGACTCGTACGGTGACCCTGCGCCTGCCCGCCGCCGACCTGGCGCACTGGGACGTCACCCGCAGCAGGTGGGTGGTCGAGTCGTCAGTCCACGACCTGATGGTCGGGGCGTCCGTCGAGGACATCCGGGCCCGCGCCACGATCCGGGTCCGCGGTGAGACCATCCCGGCCCGCGACCTGTCCCGGCCCACCAGGACGGAGAACTTCGACAGGTACGCGGGCGTCCGGCTCGTCGACGAGACGAAACCCAGCGGTACGGCTGTCGGTGCCACAGCCGCCGGTCAGTGGATCTCCTTCGACGGTTCCACGCTGCGGCCCGGTGCGCGCACCTTCACCGCGACCGTCGCCAAGGCCGGTGCGGGCGCCGGCACGGTCCAGATCCGGTTGGGGTCGCCCACCGGCCGGCTGCTCGGCACGGCCACAGTGCCCAGCACCGGCGACGACTACCGGTACGTCAGCACCAGCACCGAGTTGGCCCGAGCCGTCGGCACCCACGACGTGTACCTGGTGTTCGACTCCCCGCTGCGGCTGGCGGAATTCTCCATCAGATGACCGGAGCCCCGGGCCGGGTCGATCGTCGACCCGGCCCGGGGCCGTCGGTTGGTCAGCTCGCCGTGCAGGTCAGTGTCGGTGTGCTGGGCGTGCCGGTGGACGAGCCGAGGAACCCGAACGCGGTGCTCGCGCCGGCGCCGAGTGCCCCGTTGTAGGCGACGTTGCGGGCGGTGACCGCCGAGCCCTGGCTCGTGACTGTCGCGTTCCAGGCCTGGGCGACGCTCTGGCCACCGGCGAAGGTCCACGTCACGGTCCAGTTGCTGATCGCCGAGGTACCCGCGGTGACCCGCACCTCGCCCTGGAACCCGCCGGTCCACTGGCTGGTCACCGCGTACGCCGCGGTGCAGCCGGCCGTGGGTGGTGGAGTGGTGGGCGGTGGAGTGGTGGGCGGTGGGGTGGTCGGCGGTGGCGTGGTGACGGAACCACCCCAGCCGGCGGTGGAGTCCAGCCAGGCGGCGCGTCGCAGCATCCAGTCCCGCATGACCTGGACCTGCCCCTGCCAGGTGGGCGAGGTCGGGGTGCGGAAGAAGCTGACCGTCGGTGCCGTCAGGTTGGGCCAGCGTTGGAAGTTGCGCTGGGCCGCGTTGGTCAGCGGGGCCGCGAGAGCATTGACCCGGGTCTGGAGCGCGGCGTCGGCGAGCAGGCCCCGTCGTAGCGTCTGCCAGCGCGATCGGGCCTGGTTGACGAACGCGGGGTCGCGCAGCAACTGGGCGAACCAGTCGTTGGCCGACGGTTGTCGGGTCTGCTGGTGCTGCCAGCCCGACACCTGGTCGTTGGCGAAGAATCCACCGACGCCGAAGCTGAGGTCGAAGTCCCACAGCGGACCCGCGAAGATCTTGCTGTCCCGGTCCTTGTAGAAGTGTGAGCTGCGGACGTAGGCGTCCATCTCCCGGCTCAGCTCGTTGACGATCATGAGGTCGATGAAGGAGTCGACGTCGATGTACTTGCGGTATCCGGTGCTCGGGTCGGCGAAGTTCGACGAGTGCAGCACGTCGTTGAACTCCTGGAGGTGACCGCGCAGCCAGTCCCGTTGCTGCGGTTGCAGGGGCGACGGGTCGGCGACTTCGAGGTAGTTCCAGCAGGTGGCCGCCGGCCCGGTGCACGGCAACGTCGGCTCCTCGGCCGCCATCCACTCGAACTTCCAGATGTACCCACCCTGGATCTTCGGCAGTGTCACGTCGTCGGAGTCCAACTGCTTGAGGTCGAGGCGGTCCTTGGAGTTCTTGATCGTCTCCATCAACATGTAGACGCCCATGTAGTCGCTGGCACCCACCGGTGCGGCGTCCGTGTTGAGGTAGAACTCGGCGAACGCGTAGCGCGGGGCGGGCAGCCCCATCTCGCGCCCGAGGTCGTAGACGAGCGCCTCACGGATCAGCGCCTTGTCGGGGAACGGGCCGCGCAACACCCAGTCCGAGTCGGCGGGCATGCCCAGCACCGGGTGGTCGGCGTCGTCGTCCTCGTTGTCCCAGAACTCGACGCGGAACGGCGTCTTCTCGAACGTCGCCGACGAGTTGCCGCGCAGCCGGAATCCCGCGCGGGTGCTGAGCGTCGGGGCGGCCGCCAACGATGTGGTACCGCCGCCCGTCGGTTCGAAGATCATTGTGGTGGCGTCGAAGTACTCACGGTCGGGCCGACCAGCGCCGTACGAGTCGATCAGCACCACCGGCAGGTCGTGGGCGGTGGTGACGTTCTGGGCGGCGTACATGGCGGTGCCGGGCGCACCGGTCGGTGTCTGGCCGACGAACGCCTGAGCCCGCAACTGGGTGGTGCGGGTGAAGCGCAGCGCCGAGCCCGAATAGAGCGACGACTGGGCGGTCGGCGGCTGCCCGTTGGTGGTGTAGCGGATCTGGGCGCCGCTGACGGTGCTGCTCAGCGTCACCGCCACCTCCCCCTGGAAGGTGCCGCTGGGCACCGAGAAGGTGATGTCGCCGACCAGGTCGTCTGCCACGGCCGGTGCGGCGGCGGCATCGGCGGCCGGGGCACCGGCGAGCAGTTCGGTGACCGGTTGGGCGGCCTGGACAGCGGAGACGGGTTCGGCGCCGGCCGGTGGCGAGGACACCACGAGGAGGCCTGCGACGAACACGGCGGTGGCGGCGATCCCGGCGGCACGAAGGGCCGCCACCGGAAGACCGGTGTTGCGGATGGTCATGCGCACGATGCCTCCTGTTCTGATCGGGTCGGAACTGTCAACTCCAGGAGCGCCGAGGACGGGTCGGCGCGGAAATGGCGGCGTAACGTCCGTCGCCACGGCACGTCTGGAAGGTCCACGCGCAGGGCCGCGAGACCGGTGGCGTACTTCGAGATGCGTACGGGACGGGTCCCGCGTTGCCACAGCGCGCGGTCGACCAGAGAGGGGGCCGAGCTGGTCTTGGTCTCGACCACTGCGATGCCGGGCAGTCGCAGTGTGCGGTCACCGTCCTGCCAGGTGAGCCCGGTGTCGATGGTGACCCGGCTCGCGGTCGCGGGGAGCAGCAGAGTGGAGCGACGGTAGCTGGTGACCAGCATCGGCTCCAGCGGGCTGCCGGTGAGATTGGACAGAATCGACTCCCGGTCCAGCACCTCGTCGACGAACCCGCGCCCGGACCGGACGGTGCGGCGGTCCTCGGCCAGATACGGCAGTCGGTGCTTGGTGACCCGTCCGCGTGCTCCGCTGATCTTCACTTCGAGCCAGCACTGGGCGGAGTCGAGGTAGGTCCGGGTCCGTACCTTGAAGCGCCTGCGCCGCCGGTACGCGGCGCAGTGGTAGCTGGCCAGGCAGGGCGTGTCGAAGTACACCGACTCGTACCGGAAGCTGCGCTCACCATCGATGTCCAGCACCCTGGCGTACGGGCTGAGCTGGTCCAGCAGGTGCGGCAAGTCGCCTACCGTCAGGACGTACTTGCGGTCCACCCTGCACTGCAGCGCTGCCCTGTCCATCACCTCGGCCAGTGCGATCGGCGTCAGCGTCGCCAGCTGTGGCGCGCTCATCGGAGCGCCCCGGCCCGTACCGACTTGCTGGTGCCGGCCGCCGCGCTGCGCCTGGCGACCGAGTACCGGACGTCGACCACAGTGGTCTCGTTGACCATGTCGAGCCGCTGGACGATGGCGTTGTGCACCCGGGCGTTGAGCAGCTGCTCCAGCTGGGCGACGAGAGCGACGTGATCGGTGACGGCGGAGTCGAGCACCATGATCTGGTGCCGGTAGTGCCGGAGCAGCCGTCGGTGATCGCCGACGAACATCACCGCGACGATGAGTGCCATCAGGCCTCCGCTGAGCCAGACCGAGGTGGTGCTGAGTGCGCCGAGAATGCCCAGTGCGAGAGCGGAGAAGTAGTACGCGACCTCGTGCTGGTCGAGCTCCGTCGACCGGAGTCGGATGATGGAGAGCACTCCGAACAGCGCCAGCCCCAGCCCGAGCCCGGCACCGACGTCGCTGGCGCTCAGCGCGCTCGCCACCGCGAGGACGCCGACGTTGACCCCCAGATAGGCGACGACCAGGTCGCGTCGGCGGTGCCGGGGGAAGTAGAGCCCGAAGACGAGCAGCGCCACCGCGCAGATGTCGATCGCGAACAGGACGAGCTGCGACATCGCTGGGGTTCCTCCTGGTTCACGCCGGAGCGGACCGACGCCAGACCGCCGTCGCTGCGTGGCGACCTGCGGAAGGTGGCCGGACCTCCGGGCTACTTTTCGGTAAACTTTCGGTATTTCGTTGGTGACTGTAAGCAGAACATCAATGCAAGTCAATGTGTGGTCCGTGTGCACCGGCAGGTCCCCGGGCCGGCTGGCGAGGGTGTGGTGCGTCTGACGTGGGCATGCCCGGGACGCCACCCCGGCTCGCGCGGTCGCCGAAACTTTCGGAGCCTTTCGGGTCGCGCGGCCTCTTTTTTGATCGAGTCCTGGGAGTGGGTTGATCGTCGGTCCGGCCGGGGGTCGCCGAGCCCTCTCGCGACCGCTCGGGTCGGCGGGGGCCTAGTACCTGCGGGCGCCTATGGAGCTGATGCCGTAAACGAATCAGGCAAGGGGTCGGTGGTGTGCCCGGCGTCAGGTCCGGTTGGCCTTTCCCGGGCCCGGTCAAGACGAACCGTGCGGGCGAACCGCCTGGCGGCAATGTCGTGGGGATCGATCGTGTGGGGCTGTGTCGCTGGAGCGGTTCGAGGGGTCGGCTGTCGGTGATGTCGTAGGCGATTCAGCTCCAAAGGGGGACCGGACCAACGGCGTCCCCTGGTCCGGCGCCCCCTGGGGGGCTGTGGTTGCTCGCGACGTTCAGCGCCCTGCGCTGCGGGGCGCAGGCCGAGGCCGCCGTCCAGTTGTCGATCGCCCAGGTGCGTGCGAGTGGTCGCGGGCCTCCACGACGAGCCTCGCGTCGTCCCTGCGGATTCGTCGGACGACGTAGGCAGGGGTGTATGGCCGGCGTGGTTGATCTGCCCGATCCGACGGCATTTCTGCATAGACGCCCTCCAATTGCCGGTTGCATTGGTCAGACGTGTGACCTACGCTCCCAGTAAGAATTTCGGGGCGGTTAACAAAGAGTGCGGTCGGGGCGACGGAAGTCCCCGCCGGCCCTTAGTGGCGTCGCTGTTCCGTACTCGTCGCTCGATACGCACTTTGGGCACCACATCGACGACCAGTGAGAGGAACAGACGTGAAGTCAGCCATATCCACCGCTCGAATGTCAGTGTTGGCGGTGGCGGCGCTTGTCGCCGCCACACTGCCGGCAGTGCTGACAAACCAACTACCGGCCTCGGCCGCAGTCCAGGCGACCTACTATGTCGCCCCGGACGGTAACGACGCCAATCCGGGGACCATTCAATCGCCGTTCAAGACGGTTGAACGCGCGCGGGACGTGGTTCGCACCATCAATTCAACGATGAGCGGCGACATCAACGTGTATCTCCGCGGCGGGAGATATCCGGTCACCAGCACCGTCGAGTTCGGCGCCAGCGACTCCGGAAACAACGGGTTCCGGGTCGCCTACGCCGCCTACCCCGGCGAGACGCCCGTCCTCGACGGCGGCGTCCCGGTGACCGGGTGGAGCCAGCACAGCGGCAACATCTGGAAGGCGCCGCTCGATCGCGCCAACAAGCTGCGGGCGCTCTACGTCAATGACAAGCGCGCGTTCATGGCGTCGAAGACGATCAGCTCGGCGGGCTGTTACGGGACGTACAACATCACGGCAAACCAGGCATCCTGGGCCTGGGAGTCGGGTTCGCAGTGCGACGGCGCGAAATACAGCCTGAACGATTTCCCTGCCGTCGCCCGCAACCAGGACGACATCGAGATCGAGACCGGAACGACCTGGACCACGGCCATCGTTGGCGTCCGCCAGGTGACCACGAGTTCCGACGGCGCCAACCGGGTGGCTCTCTTCCAGCAACCCGGTGCGGCCATCGCCCAGGGTTCGTTCAACGGCAACGCCCAGGTCGGTGGCACGCACAAGCTCATGAACGCCTACGAGTTCCTGGACGCCCCCGGCGAGTTCTACTTCGACAAGGGCAGCCGGACGCTCTACTACTACAAGGCCAGCGCCGAGAACATGTCGACAGCGACGGTCTACGCGCCGAACAACGTCTCCACAGTGCTGCGGGTCGCCGGCACCTCGACGAGCAGCCACGCGCGCAACATCACGTTCTCCGGCCTGACTGTGCAGCACTCCGACTGGAACCTGGTCAACGTCGCAGGCTCGGTCCTCAAGCAGGCGCAGCAGGGCAATCTGAGCGCGAACGTGTACGCCAAGGGCAACTTCCACGTCTACCACTACCGCAACGTCGACGTGGTTCCCGGCATCGTCCAGGTGCAGAACGCCGACGGGATCCTCCTGCAACGCAACCGGGTCCAACACACCGGTGCCGACGGGATCAGCATGGTCAACGACGTGCAGGGCACACAGTTGATCGGTAACCACACCAACGACATTGCCGGGTCCGCGATCCTCGTGGGCCATCCGCAGCACGTCTACATCGGGGACGGCACGTCGACCAACCGCGAGAAGTACTCCGCGTCGGTCGAGGGACTACCGAAGAACATCGACATCAAGAACAACTACCTCTACGACAGCGCGGTCCTGTTCAACGGGCACAGCCCCATCTCCGCGTACTTCGTCGACACCCTCACCATCCAGCGCAACCGGATCGAGAAGACCCAGTGGTCGGGCATCACGCTCGGCTGGGGCTGGTGGAACTTCGACGGATCGTCGGGCTCGATCGTGCCGAACCGACCTACCACCACGGCGAGAAACAACACCATCAGCTACAACCACATCATCGACACGGTGCAGCGCCTCAGCGACACGGCCCCCATCTACACGCTCGGAAGTCAGCCCGGGACCACCATCACCAACAACTATCTCCAGGGCGTTCCGTCGGGCCACAAGTACGGACTACACCCGGATGAGGGATCGGCGTTCATCACGTTCCGCGACAACGTCCTGAGTATCGACAAGAACGTCACCTGGATGATCAACTCGGACGACTTCGGGCGGAAGCACGATCTGAGCATCACGCAGATCTACGGCCCGATCAACAAGGTCTCGAACAAGAATCTGCCGAACAGCACTGTCGCCGACATCCTCGTCTCCTCCGACTATGTCTGGCCCGCGGCGGCCTACGGCATCGCCGCGAATTCGGGCCTTGAGGACGCGTACCGGGACATCCTCCCGGCGAGCACCTTCTCCGCGCCGAACTACGTGCTGCCGGCCAGCACGTTCGTCACCAGTGCCACGGCGTCGATCCCGATCCGCAGCACCGGCGACGCCACCAAGTCGGTCTGGTTGGCGCCGTCCGGCACGACCACCTTCACCGCCGGGGCGACGATGACCAGGGCGGCCGGCACCGCCACGTCCATCGCCGTTCCGGCGACCCAGGGCGAGTACCGGCTCTACGTCGTCGACGCACAGGGCAACCGGTCGGCGGAGTCGACCTTCATCGTCCGGCAGCAGCAGGGTGGCGGCAGCGGTACTGGGAGCGGGCAACTCGTGGGTGGCCAGTCCGGCCGCTGTGCCGAGGTGCCCAACTCGTCGACCACAAACGGCACTCAGACCCAACTCTGGGACTGCTCCACGGGCACCAACCAGCGGTGGACCCAGACCGCCAGCAAGCAACTGACCGTGTACGGCAACAAGTGCCTGGACGCCTCTGGGGCGGGCACTGCCAACGGCACCGCGGTCATCATCTGGGACTGCCACGGCGGGCTCAACCAGCAGTGGAACGTCAACAGCAATGGCACCGTGACGAACGCCCAGTCGGGGCTCTGCCTCGACGCCAACGGTGCCGCCACCGCCAACGGCACGAAGCTCATCCTCTGGTCCTGCAACGGCGGCACGAACCAGCGGTGGACGCTGCGTAGCTGACCGACCAGACCCCGGGGCCAGGCCGACACGGGCCTGGCCCCGGCTATTTCTGGTAGCCGTAGTTGTCGCAGGTCCGGCGTCCCTGCACGCAGTTCTTGGTGCGCTTGTTCATGGTGTCGACGTCCCACATCACGAACGCGTCGCCGTGCATCGACGAGGCGCTCTTGCCCTCCTTGTCGGAGGACAGGTAGTAGCCCGCCGGGGTGCCCTTGGCCGGGTACTGGATGTCGAAGGTGATCGCCGGGACCCGGACCGGGTGACTGGTCGGGCAGGAGTTGCCGCTGCCGTACGCCACATGGTCCTTGTGGTTGGGGCTGTCCAGGTGCTTGCCGTCCCAGCAGTCGGGGAACTGCATCATGAAGTGCAGCGTCGCGTCGCCCCCGCAGATGGGCCAGTTGCCGTTGGTGCTGCGGGCGATGCCGTCGAGGTCACCGGGGCCGTAGAAGGCGCAGTAGAACTGGCCGGTAGCGCCCCGCGGGGTCGGCTTCTTCTTCTTGGCGTCGCCGGAGATCATGCGCAGGCCGTTGGGCATCGGCATCTGGCCTGTCGAGTTCTTGGCGAGCGAGCGGTAGTAGACCCGGAACCCGGTGGTTTCGACCGGCTTTCCCGTCGCGTTGTCGTAGAGCGTGGGCACCCAGTAGGCGGAGTGGTCCTGGACGGGCTTGCACGAGGTGGCAGTGAACTTCGTGAGGTCACCGGCGACGGTGTTCGCGTCGACGGCCTTGTTGCCGACGAACGAGTGCATGTGTGACGCGCCCGGTAGGCCGGGGGCGACGATCGGGTCGTCCGGTAGCCGGTGGCTGTACTGGCAGTCAGCCCGGAACTCGGGAAGGTTGCCCACTCCGGACGGGACGGGGTCGACCTTCAACGCCCGGTACGCGTCGGCCTGCGCCTTCCAGGTCGCCCGGTCGACCGGAATCCAGCCGGTTGCCGGGACCTTCGGCGCGGCAGCGGTCGCCGGTGTCGCGCCGGTCGACGGGGTCGTGGAGGCCGACGGCGTCGCGGACGTCGACACCGCCACGCTTGGCGACGCCGGCTGCCCGGCCGGTGATGACGGGTATTCGAGTGCGTTGGCCGCGTTCGACGGCTCGGGCTGCGCCGCGCCGCTGCCCAGGTACACGCCCCCGGCCGCGATGACGAGTACGGCCGCCGCGCCGACGGCGACGCCGAGCCTGTTGCGGCCGAGCCAGCCAGGAACGCGATGACGGGGCGGCGGTGCGCTTTCGTACGACACGGGGTCACTCCCAACGAGTGGACGCCAGGATGACCCGAACGGCCACGGCCGCCGAATGGTAGGCGCTTGCGGCTCGCGCTCGGAAGGTCTTTAAACCTTCCTTAAAGTACGCGGGCTGGCCGCGTACGTGGGCACCGTTCGCCGGATCCGACGGACGGTGCCCACGCCCGATCTCGGGTCGGCGACGTCGCTAGGGGGCGGCGTGCTGCGTGGTGTCGGTCGGCTCGGCGGCCTCGTCGTCAGTCGAGGGCTCCTCCTCGTCCGCCACCTTGACGCGCGCGGGCTCGGTCCAGGAGAACTCGATCTCGACGGACACCTCCGTCTCGTTCTCCCGCTCGATCTCCAGCTCGCACCGCACCGTGTCCGCGACCATCACCGCACCGGCCGCGCCGTAGAAGAGCCGCCCGTCAGACTCCAGCTGGTTCGCCAGCTGGCGCAGCCAGGCGGCCAGGTCGGAGCGTGACACCGTACGGGAGTCCTCATAGATATCCATGGCGGCCATGCTCGCACTCCACAAAGGACGACGTGTGCAGGGCTTCGGCCTCGACTCGAGGTGTCGGCATGATATGGATCTTGCCGGTGGTGGTGGTCGGGGAAATGTCGGCTTCGGAGGTGCTGCCGGACGGCGTGCGGGTAATGCTGGGCGATGACATCAACCTGGAAGCCCCACGAGAAACACGGCGGCCTGTCGGACAAGGACAAGCGCGAGTTGCCGGAGACCGTCTTCGCGTTCCCCGGCAAGCGCAAGGAACCGATGACCGATGCGAGCCACGTCCGCAATGCCATCGCCCGGTTCGACCAGGTGCAGGGCGTCACCGACAAGGACCGCGACCTGGCCTTTCAGAACATCCTCGCCGCCGCCAAGCACTACGGTGTCGACGTCGCCGAGACGAACTGGCGCCAGCTCGGCAAACTCCCGCACACGCCGAACCCCGCCCACTGACGGGGATCCGCACGATTCGGCTCGCTGGCCGGATAGGTCCGTATCCGCTGGGTAAGCGGCGCGGATGCCCGCCAAGCAGGAGCCGGCAGCTGACAACGACCCGCCCCGGCACGGGGTGTCCCGGGTCGACCGAACCTGGGCCGGCCTGCGCGAGCGGGTGCGGCACGGGCTGCGCTCCCGCGCCTGGCGGTTCCGCCTCTACGGGCTGCTCGCCGTGCAGGCCGGCGTCGCGGCGACGATCGCCTGGTTCGTGGGGGCCCAGTTCCTGGACAATCCCGCCCCGGTGCTCGCGCCCACCACAGCGGTCGGCATCGTGGCCGCCTCGATGGGCACACGCCTGCGGCGCACCATCGAGCTGCTGGTCGGGGTCGTTCTCGGGCTCGCCGTCGGTGACGCGGTCATGCCGCTGTTCGGCATCGGGCCCTGGCAGACCGGCCTGGTCGTCGTACTGGCGATCATCGTCGCCATCCTGCTCAAGGGCGGTGGCTCCCTGCTCACCCAGGCCGGTGGCACAGCGGTGCTCATCGCCACCCTGGAACCGCCAGTGCGTGACCTGTCCGTTCCTCGCTTCGTCGATGCCGCGGTCGGCGGACTGGTCGGGTTGGCGGTCGGTCTGCTGGTGGTGCCCATCCACCCGCAGCGGACGGTGCGGCGGCTGGCCGAACCCGTCCTCGACCCGGCCATCGCCGCCATGCACGATCTGGCCGGGGCGCTGCGCCGTCGGGACCTTGACGGCACCGAGCAGAGTCTGACCGGCCTGCGGATCCTCGGGTCGCGGGTGACCGCGCTGGACGAAGGGCTGGAGGCTGCCCAGGAGGTGGTACGACTGGCGCCGCTACGGTGGCACCAACGTAGGTTGCTGGCCCGCTCCACCCAGGCCGTCAAACATCTCGAGCGCAGCCTCTACGGCTGTCGGGCCGTCGCGCGAAGACTCACCAAGGCTCTCCGGGAGGATGAGCCGATACCGGAGGAGTTCGCGGCAGCCATCGAGCTGCTGGCCACCAGCATGCATACGCTGAGACGCACCACCACTCCCGAGCGGGCGGATCCGCAAAAGGCGCGCCAGCAGATCCTGACCGCTCTCAAGCTGGTCGGAGAGGCGCAGGGCCCCGCCGCCCCGGATCCCACCCGTCCCCACTCCCACCGGTTGGGCTACTCCGGGATGATCGCCGCGGGTGAATTCCGCATGGCCGCCCAGGACCTGCTCATCGCCAGTGGGTTGGACACCGAAGAGGCGGCAGCGCTGGTGCGGCAGACGTCGGGTCGGGACGACTGGGACTGAACGGCCCGGGCACCCGTCAGGTCGCCTTCAGCGAGGCGAGGACGTCGAGGTAGTGCGGGTTCTTCATGACCCCCAGCACGTTGCCGAACGGGTCAACCACCGCCGCGGTGATGAACCCCTCGTCCCCGTGCGGGGTGATCGGCTGGTACTCCGTGGCACCCAACGCCAGCAGCCGCTCGACTGTCGCGTCGAGGTCGTCGACGCACCAGTGCATGACCACCCCGCCGGGCCCGGTCGCCGGGCCGGCCGGTGCGTACCTGCTGTCGATGATGCCCAGCTCGGCCTGGTAGTCCCCGATGCGGAACTCGGTGTAGGCCGGGCGTCCGTCGGGGCCGGGGCGCATGAAGTACGCCTCGATGCCGAGGAAGTCCGCGTACCAGGCGGTGGCCGCTTCCACGTCGTCCGCCCAGATGTTCAGGGTGGCGAATCCTCGCAGGCTCATCAGGTGTCCTCTCGTCGATGTCGTTGATGTCGACGCTATCGACGATTGCGGAAGGTTTGCTTCCGCAATAAGCGGTGGTCTTGACCGTGTCGAGCCGCGGGCCGCATCTTTCGACGGTGCCCGGGTAGTCGCCGCCATTGCCAGTACTCATGGCGGGGGATGGCGTGGACAGCTACCCGGCAGTCGAGGACCACGGTCTGATCGGTGATCTACAGACCGCGGCACTGATCAGCACGGACGGTACGGTCGACTGGTTCTGCGCGCCCCGCTTCGACTCGCCGAGCGTCTTCGGCGCGCTGCTGGACCGCCGCAACGGCGGCCACTTCCAACTCTCGCCCGAGGGTGTCGACTACACGAGCAAGCAGCTCTACCTGCCCGGTACGCCGATCCTGATCACCCGCTTCCACAGCGCCGACGGTGTCGGCGAGCTGTTGGACTTCATGCCGGTCACCGGTGCGGAGGCCACCGATCGGCATCGGTTGATCCGGCTGGTGCGGATGGTTCGGGGGAGCATGCGTTTCCGCTTCCACTGCCACCCACGGTTCAACTACGGGCGCGACTCGTACGAGCTGGAGGTGCACCCCGAGGGCGACGTCTTCCGGAGCCCGACGATGGACCTCACCCTGGCCGCCTTCAAGAACTCGCTCCACGAGTTCGACGCGAGGGACATCAAACGGGACACCGACGGCGTGTCCGCGTCGTTCACCCTGCACGCCGGCGACATCGGCGGGGTGGTCCTGGAGACTGCCTGTCCGCACGCGCCCCGAGCACTCAGCACCGACGAGGCGTGCGATCTGCTTGCCCAGACCCGCGACTACTGGCGGCGGTGGGTGAGCGGTTCCCGCTACAAGGGCCGTTGGAGGGAGATGGTCGAGCGGTCGGCGATGACCCTCAAGCTGATGACGTACGCACCCACCGGCGCCCTGGTCGCCGCGCCCACCGCGGGGCTGCCCGAGCAGATCGGCGGGCAGCGGAACTGGGACTACCGCTACACCTGGATCCGGGACGCGTCCTTCTCCGTGCACGCGCTGCTGCGCCTGGGCTTCACCGAAGAGGCCGAGAAGTACCTGCTCTGGCTCGACGCGCGCATCCGTGAGGCACGGGACGGCAACCTTCCCCTGCAGATCATGTACCGCATCGACGGCTCACCGGACCTCTCCGAAGAGGTGCTGGGTCACCTGGAGGGATACCGCGGCTCCGCGCCGGTGCGGATCGGCAACGGCGCCGCGGGCCAACTCCAACTCGACATCTACGGCGAGGCGCTCGTCTCGTTGGAACTCGCGGACCGCAACGGGCTGATCGCGCCGTACGAGGGTTGGCGCAAGACGGCCGGGCTGATGGACTGGCTCTGTGCGCACTGGGACCAGCCCGAGGACGGCATCTGGGAGACCCGTTCCGGTCGGCAGGACTTCACCTACGGTCGGGTGTTGTCCTGGGTCGCGCTGGACCGGGCCATCCGCATCGCGCGACGCCGGGGCCGACCCGGCGACATCGCCCGCTGGTCCGCCGAACGTGACGCCATCTACCAGCAGGTGATGACTCGTGGGTTCAACCAGGAACATCGCGCGTTCGTGCAGCACTACGGGTCCGACATCCTGGACGCGTCGCTGCTGGCGATGCCGGGGCTGAACTTCATCTCGCCGACCGACCCGATGTGGGAGTCGACGCTGCGGGCGATGGACACCGGCCTGGTCTCCGACAGCCTGGTCTACCGCTACGACCCGAAGGCCTCGCCGGACGGTCTCGCCGGCACCGAGGGCACCTTCAACATGTGCACCTTCTGGTACGTGCAGGCGCTCGCCCTGGCCGGCCGGATCGACGACGCCCGGTTGACCTTCGAGAAGATGCTCACCTACAGCAACCCGCTCGGCCTCTACTCCGAGGAGATCGCGCCGACCGGTGAGCAGATCGGCAACTTCCCGCAGGCGTTCAGCCACCTCTCGCTGATCAGCACGGCGGCCCACCTCGACGACCTGCTCGACCAGCAGGGTTGACCGGTCCGGTCAGAACAGCGTCAGCGGCTCGACGGGGATCGGCTCGGGCAACGCGTCGAGCCCGGGTACGCGTGCTCGTACCTCGTTGTGGAACCGGCGGGCGAGCGCCGGCGCGTCGGCGTTGTCCGGGGTGTGGATGAACATGGTCGGCGAGCGCCCCTCGCGGAGCCAGGTGACTGTCACGTCGACCCAGCGCTGCCACCCCTCGACAGTGCGCGCCGAGTCGTCACGACCGAGGTAGCGGACGATCGGCCGGTCGGTCAGCGCGAGGGACCGGAGCGGCACGCGGGGCTTCTTGGTCCAGGCGTCCCGCTCCGCGTCACTGGTCGGCGGGCTCGCGAAGAAGGCTGTCGTGTCGAAGGGGATCCACTCGGCGCGGGCGGCGGCGAGGGTCGCCCCGAGCAGTCGGGCCGCGCGCGCGTCGGTGAAGAACGCGGGATGGCGGACCTCCACCGCGTACCGGTGGGACCGCGGGAGCTGTTCCAGGAAACGGCTCAGGGTTGGGACGTCGGCGGGCGCGAACGAGCCGGGCAGTTGGATCCAGAGGGCGTGGGCGCGCGGGCCGAGCGGTTCGATGGCGTCCAGAAAGACGCGCAGCGGTTCGTCGACGGTGGTGAGCCGGCGTTCGTGCGTGATGACCTTGGGGAGTTTGAGGACGAACCGGAAGTTGGGACCCGTCTGGGCTGCCCACGAGGCCACGGTGTCCCGGGCCGGGGTCGCGTAGAACGTGGTGTTGCCCTCCACGGCGTCGCACCAACTGGCGTAGTGCCGCAGGCGCTCGGCGGGCGGCAGCCGCTGGCCCGGCCACGACCGGTGACTCCACATCGCGCACCCCACGTGCAGACGCATGACCGCCCTTCCCGCCGGTGACCGCGCTCGACCGGAGCCCACCGTATACGGGCCGGCGGGCCCGGCCCGGCCCCCGGTGCGGCAGGTAGGGTCCGACGCCATGCGTGTGCTGTTCGCCAGTCTTGCGTCCGTCGGTCACACGTACCCGCTGATCCCGCTGGCGATCGCCACCCGAGAGGCCGGGCACGAGGTCCACTTCGCCGCCGGTCCAGAGGTGCACCCACCGCTCGCCGCGCACGGCCTGCGGCCGTTCCGGCCCGGCGACGCCTTCTACGAGGTGTACGCCGAGGATCTCGCTCCGGAGCTGGCGCGGCTGCGGCCCGACCTGGTGGTGCACGAGTGGGGGCTGCCGGGTGCGGCCGTGGCGGCTCACCGGGCCGGGATCCCAGGCCTGTGGCACGGCTTCGGCCGGATGTTTCCCGAGGGCATCGGCCTGGAACTGCCCACCAGGAACCCCGAGGTCGTCGGCCGGCCGCACCTGGACATCTGGCCGCCCTCGCTCCAGGACAAGAGCTTCCTCGCCACCGAACGTCGGATCGAGCTGCGACCGGTCGCCTTCTCCACACCGGCCCCGCTGCCCGAACGGGTGAGCCGTCGAACGTCCCGGCCGTTGATCTACCTGACCCTCGGGACCGCGTTCGGTACGCCGGAGCTGCTGCGCACCGCCATCGCCGGCCTGGCGGCGCTGGACGCCGAGGTGGTGGTCGCGGCGGGCCGGGTGCCCCTGGAACAACTGGGCGAGATCCCAGACCACGTCAGCGTGCACCAGTGGGTGTCGCAGGCGGAGTTGCTGCCGCTCGTCGACCTGGTGGTGCACCACGCAGGTAGCGGTACCACCCTCGGCGCGCTGGCGGCCGGCGTACCGCAGTTGCTGCTGCCGCAGGGCGCCGACCAGTTCGCCAACGCCGACACGCTCGCCGCCGCCGGTGTCGCAGTGCGGCTCCTTCCCGGCGAGGTGGACGCGGTTGCCATCGCCGAGCAGGCGCACCGGCTGCTTCCGCGGCGGGGCCAGGTCGAGCAGCGCGACGCGGCCCGCCTGGTCGCCGAGGAGATCGCGGCCATGCCCGCGCCGGGGGCCGTCGCTCGACTGCTGCCGGAGTACGCCGCCTGATCTGACGCAACATCGTCAACTCAGGGTTGACGCCAGGAGTGCGTCAACCTATGGTTGACGCATGACAGATCCTCTCCAGATGGGTAACACCGTCAAGCTCGACGACCTGATCCAGGCGATCAAGACGGCGCACACCGACGCGCTCGACCAACTCACCGACGCGGTCATCGCCGCCGATCACCTCGGTGAGGTGGCCGATCACCTGATCGGGCACTTCGTCGACCAGGCCCGGCGCTCCGGCGCCTCCTGGACCGACATCGGCCGCAGCATGGGGGTCACCAAGCAGGCCGCCCAGAAGCGCTTCGTGCCGAAGGCGACCGACGCGGCAGCGCTCGACCCCAACGCCGGCTTCGGCCGGTTCACCCCGCGCGCCCGCAACGTGGTGGTGGCCTCGCAGGAGGAGGCCCGGGCCAGCGGCAACGCCGAGATCGGCCCCGAGCACCTGGTGTTGGGCCTGCTGGCCGAGCCGGAAGGGCTGGCAGCCAGGGTGATGGCTGGTCGTGGCGCCACCCCCGAGGCGGTACGAGAGGCGGTCGGAGCCGTCCTCCCTGCACGGGCCGAGCAGGTTCCGGACCTCATCCCGTACGACGCGCGCGGCAAGAAGGCGCTGGAGCTGACCTTCCGGGAGGCGCTGCGCCTCGGGCACAACTACATCGGCACCGAGCACGTGCTGCTCGCGCTGCTGGAGCAGGAGGACGGCGCCGGCGTGCTCACCAACCTCGGCCTGGACAAGGCGACGGTCGAGGCCGACCTGGCCGCCGCTCTCGCCGCCGCCGTCGGAAAGAAGTGAAGCCCCGGGGTCAGGACGCCTCAGGAAAGCCGTAACGCAGGGCGTGCTCCGGATCGGCCGGGTCGATCTGGCGTACGCCCGCGTCGGCGAGGCGCTTGTTGACCTCGTCGAGTTGCTCGCGCACCAGGCGGGCCTCCTCCTCGGTGACCCGGCCCCGGTGTGGCTTGCCGGCGTGCTCCAGCGTGCCGTAGTCGATCTTCTCGGTGGTCTTGCGGGCCTTGGGCGGGCGGACCCGCTCGGCCGTCTTCAACAGTTGCGCCATCGGCACGTCGGTGGCCATCGCGTCGAACTCGCTGGCGGTCAACACCACCCGGCGGGGCTCGCCGCCACCGTGCCGGTCGTGGATCTCCACCACTGCCACGTCCAGCGCGGCGTCGTCGATGTTCTCCACCTCGCCCGGGGTGGCGTCCAACTGCACGGGCCCGGCGACCAGGTCCGGGTGCTCCAGCACGACGACGCGGACCACCTCGTCGTCCTGCTGCAGAACCGTGCCGGTGAAGTCGGAGACGTGGATCGTCTTCTTGCCCATGCGCGGAGCTTCTCCTGTCGTAGGCCGGGATGGCGGACCACAAGAAATTACCCGACAGGTGTGCGAAAGCTGCCGCTGGACCTCCTCCGGTGTGTCGCCCGGGCGAACGTCAGAGGTTTGCCCTGTGGTGGGTCAGTGGTTGTTCAGGCGGTGCCTACTGGAGCTACCGATGGACAGCTTGTTAAGGCCGGCCCACGACAGGGCGCCGCCGCCGATCGTCCGAGGGTTCCGGTAGCGCGGCTGGGGCGGATTGCCTCCGACGGCCTCGGCCGCCTGCCAGAGTCGCTCGGGGTCCTGCTGGTAGTGGTCGCTCGGCTGAATCGGCATGCGTTCACCGTCCCAAACAAAGGTGTCCAGGTATGGAAATACATATGACGGTCGATCCGCTTGCCCGGTTCCCGCACCCCTTTTCCGTTTGGCACCGACGTATCCTGCGCCCGGCCCCGCCGTCCGGCGTACGGTGATCGACGACGGGTCGGGTGACGCGGGGAGGTGCGCATGCTCGACCGGCGACTTCACCTGCACCTGGCCACCTGGCTGGGCCAGTGGCCGGCCGGGCCGGGGTTGCACGTGGTCGCCTCGCAGCGGCGGGCCGAACCGGCCTGGGACGGCCGGCTCCGCCCCGCGCTCGCCGTGGACACCGGGCAGAGCGCAGTGCTCTCCGTGGCGCCGGACCGCGTGGCGGCGATCCGCGCGTTGGTTGGCCGTACGCCGACTCGGCTGCTCGCCGCGTTGCCGGAGGCCGTCGGCAGACCCGAATTCTGCCTGCATGACGGCCCGTTCCGGTGGAGCCTGGCCCCCGCGCCGCTGCCCGACGTGGGGGAGTGGACCGAGCCCACCGCTCCCGGGCTGCCGCCGTGGCTGCGACTCTTCGACCGGCCGGTGCTGGTGGTCCGGGACCCGGACGGCGCCTATCTGGCCGGTGCCGGGATCAAACGGCACGACGCGTACGGGCACGAGTTGGCCGTCGGCACCGTACCGGCAGCCCAGGGGCGCGGCCTCGCCCGTCGACTGGTGGCCCAGGCGGCGCGGCGGGTGCTCGACGAGGGGGCCGTGCCCACCTACCTGCACGAGCGGGACAATCACGCCTCGGCCCGGGTGGCCGAAGCGGCAGGGTTCCCGGACCGGGGCTGGCGCGCGTACGGCGTCTATCCGCGCTGAGCGTCGGGGCCGCTGAGATTCGCGATCTTGCACTTACTGTCGCGGCATAGCGGGCATTCCACGCATCACGACGACCGAAACTGCAAGATCGGCGCGGGCGCGGGCGCGAGCGCGGGCGCGGGCGCGGGCCCCACTGCACCGACAGGCCCGAGGCCCGGACGTCGTTGATCAGGCGGGTCAGGAAGTTGTCGTAGTCGGTCC
>NZ_JBEZGJ010000104.1:0-26179 GCF_040649965.1 Micromonospora sp. NPDC048843 | reverse complement strand
AGCCGCGAAGCGGTCAGTGGTCCCCGCCGCGGAGCTGGTCGACGGTGTGGCCGAGGATCGGCCCGAGAACGGCCAGGCCATCCCGTGGCCGCCTCCGCTGCCGCCTCGGTGGTCACGCCTGGGCCGGAGGCTCCAGCCGCATCGTCACACCGATTCGGTTCCACACGTTGATTGTCGCAATCGCGACGACGAGGTCGGCCAGTTCCTTCTCCGACCAGACCTTCGCGGCGTCATCCCACACCTCGTCCGGCACCCCGTGCTCGCCGAGCCGGGTGACCGCGTCGGTGAGGGCCAGCGCGGCCCGCTCCCGCTCGTCGAAGAAGGGCGCCTCCCGCCAGGTGGCGACAGCGAACAGCCGCCGGCTCGACTCGCCGTCGGCGAGCGCGTCCCGGCTGTGCATGTCCACGCAGTACGCGCACCCGTTGATCATCGACGCCCGCAGCTTCACCAGCTCCAGCACTGTGCGGTCGACGTTCGTCTGGACGTACTTCTCCAACCCCATGACGGCCTTGTACGCCTGCGGTGCGACCTCGGCCGGGTTCATTCTTTGCACGACTACCTCCTGATCGGTCCGACGCCGGTACGACGGATGGGCCGGGCCGGGTCGTGACAACCGGAGCTGTGATCCCGCTCATGCCGCCGAGGCGGCCGGGGTGGGCGGCTCGAAGGCGTGGCGGTGGGTGGGTCTTGTATCGTTGGACCCCGTAAGGCGATGACCCGGCCATCACCGGTGAGCCTCCGGAAGAACAGTCGGGCAACCGGCCCAGTAGAACCGGGCGGGTGCGGCCCGTCACAGCCGACAATGAGCGGGCGGTCGATCCTGACCGCCAAGCGGGGTGGTACCGCGGGCCACCCGGGAGCGCCGTTCCAGGCGTACCCCGGAAGGTTCGTCCTCGCAGACCCACGTTGAGTGAGCTGCATGAGGAGAGCGACCCCCGATGGCCTATCCGTTGCACGACCCGACCGCCGCCGGTGTCCCGGCGAGCCCGGACCTGCCCGCGGTCGAGCGCCGGGTGCTGGAGCACTGGACGGCCGACAAGACCTTCGAGGCCAGCATCGAGGCCCGCCCCGCCGGCACGGACGGCAAGAACGAGTACGTCTTCTACGACGGCCCGCCGTTCGCCAACGGCCTGCCGCACTACGGTCACCTCTTCACCGGCTACGTGAAGGACGTGGTGCCGCGCTACCAGACCATGCGCGGGCGGCACGTCGAGCGGCGCTTCGGCTGGGACTGCCACGGCCTGCCCGCCGAGGTGGTGGCCGAGAAGCAGCTCGGCATCACCAGCAAGGCGGAGATCATCGACCTGGGTGTGGACCGGTTCAACGAGGCCTGCCGTACCTCGGTGCTGGAGTTCACCCAGGACTGGGAGCGCTACATCAACCGGCAGGCCCGCTGGGTCGACTTCACCAACGACTACAAGACCCTCGACCTGGACTACATGGAAAGCGTCATGTGGGCCTTCAAGACCCTGCACGACAAGGGTCTGATCTACGAGGGCTTCCGGGTGCTGGCGTACTGCTGGCGCTGTGAGACGCCGCTGTCGAACACCGAGACCCGGATGGACGACGTCTACCGGGACCGGCACGACCCCACCCTGTCGGTGTGGTTCGAGCTGACCGCCGACGAGTCCGCGCCGGAGCTGGTGCGCGGGCCGGTCAAGCTGGGCGTCTGGACCACCACGCCGTGGACCCTGCCGTCGAACCTGGCGCTCGCCGTCGGGCCCGACATCGAGTACGCGGTGCTCGAACGTGACGGCGACCGCTACCTGGTGGGGGCGGCGCGGCTGGCCGCGTACGCCAAGGAGTTGGAGGGCTACGAGCAGGTCGGCACCGTGTTCGGCCGGGACCTGGCCGGACGTCGCTACACGCCGCTGTTCGACTTCCTCGTCGAGCAGGCCGGGGAGAACGCCTACCAGGTGCTCGGCGCGGAGTTCGTCACCACCGAGGACGGCACCGGGATCGTGCACCTGGCCCCGGCCTTCGGTGAGGACGACCAGAACGTCTGCAACGCCGCCGGCATCCCGACCATCGTCACCGTGGACGACCACACCCGGTTCACCGCGCTGGTCCCGCCGTACCAGGGTGAACAGGTCTTCGACGTCAACAAGCCGGTGATCCGGGAGCTGAAGGACCGGGGGGTGGTGCTCAAGCAGGACACCTACACCCACTCGTACCCGCACTGCTGGCGTTGCGACACCCCGCTGGTCTACAAGGCGGTGTCGTCGTGGTTCGTCGCGGTGACGCAGTTCCGGGACCGGATGGTCGAGCTGAACCAGGAGATCAACTGGACGCCCGGCCACATCAAGGACGGCTCGTTCGGCAAGTGGCTGGCCAACGCCCGGGACTGGTCGATCAGTCGGAACCGCTTCTGGGGCTCGCCGATCCCGGCGTGGAAGTCCGACGACCCGAACTACCCGCGCCTGGACGTCTACGGCTCGCTGGCCGACATCGAGCGGGACTTCGGCGTACGCCTGACCGACCTGCACCGGCCGGCGGTGGACGACCTGGTCCGCCCCAACCCGGACGACCCGACCGGCCAGTCGATGATGCGCCGGGTGCCGGAGGTGTTGGACTGCTGGTTCGAGTCCGGGTCGATGCCGTTCGCCCAGGTGCACTACCCGTTCGAGAACGCCGACTGGTTCGAGCACCACTACCCGGGTGACTTCATCGTCGAGTACATCGGGCAGACCCGCGGCTGGTTCTACACGATGCACGTGCTGGCCACCGCGCTGTTCGACAGGCCGGCGTTCCGCAACTGCCTGAGCCACGGCATCCTGCTCGGCTCGGACGGTCGCAAGATGTCCAAGAGCCTGCGCAATTACCCCGACGTCTACCACGTCTTCGACGCGTACGGCTCGGACGCGATGCGCTGGATGCTGATGTCCTCGCCGGTGCTGCGCGGTGGGGACATGGCGGTCACCGAGGCGGGCATCCGCGACGCCGTCCGGCAGGTGCTGCTGCCGCTGTGGAACGTGTGGTATTTCTTCACGCTCTACGCCAACGCCGACGGGTATCAGGCCCGGCGACGTACCGATTCCACCCACCTGCTCGACAGGTACGTGCTGGCGAAGACGAACGAGCTGGTGTCCACTGTCGGCGCGCAGATGGACGCGTACGACATCTCCGGTGCCTGCGCCACCGTCCGGTCCTACCTGGACGCGTTGACCAACTGGTACGTGCGCCGGTCCCGGGACCGGTTCTGGTCCGGTGACGCCAACGCCTTCGACACCCTGTCGACGGTGCTGGAGACCCTCTGCCGGGTGGTGGCGCCCCTCGCGCCGCTGACCGCGGAGGAGATCTGGCGTGGCCTGACCGGGGAGCGTTCGGTGCACCTGACCGACTGGCCCGAGGCGAGCGAGTTCCCGGCCGACCACGACCTGGTCGCCGCGATGGACAACGTGCGGGCGGTCGCCTCGGCGGCGCTGTCGCTGCGCAAGGCCAAGGGGCTGCGGGTGCGACTGCCGCTGTCGACGCTGACAGTGGCCTCGCCGGCCGCGGAGCAGTTGCGGCCGTTCGCCGACCTGGTCGCCGACGAGGTCAACGTGAAGACCGTGGAGTTCAGCGCGGAGCTGTCCGCGTACTGCGAGCAGGTGTTGACGGTGGTGCCCCGGGCGCTCGGCCCGCGGGTCGGCAAGCAGGTGCAGCAGGTGATCAAGGCGGTCAAGGCGGGCGAGTGGGAGCTGGTCGACGGCGCCCCGGTGGCCGCCGGCGTCACCCTCGCCGAGGGCGAGTACGAGTTGCGCCTGGTCGCCGCCGACGCCGAGCACTCCGCGCCGCTGCCCGGCGGTGAGGGCGTGGTGGTGCTGGACACCGACGTCACAGCGGAGTTGGCAGCCGAGGGGCTGGCCCGCGACGTGGTGCGGGTGGTGCAGCAGGCCCGCCGGGACGCCGACCTGGACGTCTCCGACCGGATCGTGGTGTCGGTGTCGGCGTCCGACGAGGTACGCGCGGCGGTGTCCGCGTACGTCGACTTCGTCTCCGCGGAGGTGCTGGCCGACTCGGTGGACTTCGTTGAGGGCTCGGGCGGCTCCGCCGTTGAGGGCCTGGAGGGCTTCGCTGGCGAGGTCGGCGATGGTGAGCGGGTAACTGTGGTCGTCCGCCGGGTATAACGGACCATCGCCAGGGTGCGGGCGCCTCACCACCTCCGTCCGGGAGGTGTGGAGGCGTCCGCTACCGTGACACCGCCTGTTCGCACCTGATCTGCCGGAGGACCAGTGCCCCTGCTCTACACCATCGGCAAGCTCACCGTGGCGCCCACGCTGCGGTTGGCGTTCCGCCCGACCGTGGAGGGGCTGGAACACGTGCCGGAGACCGGTGGCGCTGTCTTCGCCGGCAACCACCTCTCGGTGGCGGACGAGTTGTTCCTCGGCACTGTCGTGCCCCGGCACCTGGCGTTCTGGGCCAAGTCGGAGTATTTCAAGGGCGCCGGCGTGAAGGGCGCGATCTCCAAGTTCGTCCTCACCGGCCTGGGTGCGATCCCGGTCGAGCGGGCCGGCGGCCGGGCGGCTCTGTCCGCGTTCGACGCGGCGATCCCGGCGCTCAAGGGCGGTGACCTGGTGGTGGTCTACCCGGAGGGCACCCGCTCGCCGGACGGCAAGCTCTACCGGGGGCGCACCGGCGCGGCCCGGCTGGCGATCTCGGCCGGCGTGCCGATCATCCCGGTCGGCATGATCGGCACGGACAAGGCGCAGCCGATCGGTGCCCGGGTGCCCCGGCCGGGCACTGCCAAGATCACGGTTCGATTCGGCAAGCCGCTGGACTTCACCGGCCGACCGGACGACCGCACCTCGCTGCGGCAGATGACCGACGAGCTGATGAGTGAGATCCAGAAGCTCACCGGCCAGGAGTACGTGCCCCGCTACGCCCCGCCGCGCGCCCACCCGGACCCGACCCGCGACGCCTGACCCCGACTGGCGCACCCTGCCCGTCAGCAGCTGCGCGCACCCCGGCCAGCCTGGATGTGGCTCAATTCCGCTCGGGTTGGACGATCTGGGCGCGCAGGGTGCCCAACAGATCGGCGCTGTCGGCGACGGAGAGTCGAGTGAACACGCCGGTGGCGATGCTGCCGTGGTCGACCGATGTGCAGACCACCACGGCACTGCCGTCGGCGCTACCCACCGCGCACCGTTCGTGCCTGCCCCGCACACCGGTGTCCACGCTCTCCGGGGCACCCAACGCGTACCGGTCGGTGAGCCGGCTGATCTCGGCCTCCGCGTCCGACTCCGGGCTCAGCCGGAAGCCGGTGCCGCCGAAGACGGTCACCCGCTTGCCGCTCGTCGTGGCGTAGACACCGGCGAACGTCTCCTCGGCCAGCCAGTGCTCTTTGCGTACCTCGTTCTCCAACTTCTGGGCGGCCTCGGTGCTGCGGCTGTCCTGGCGCAGGCTGAGGTCGTCCACCTGGACGGGCAGGGCCGCGCGCGCCGGGTACTGGGCCGAGATCGGGAACCCGTAGTAGGCGGGGCAGCCACAGCAGCAGGCCAGGGTGAGCAGCAGCAGCCACGGCCAGCGGCGTCGTCGGCGGGCCGGCGGCGGCACGTACCCCTTGGGGGCCTGCCAACCGGGCGGCGTCGGCGGTGGCGCCGTGGATCGCCGACCCCGGCGCTGCTTCGGCACCTTCGGCGCCTTCGGTGGTGCGGGTGGCGACATCGGCCGGGCCGGCACCATGGGTCCGATGGCCCGGGGTGCGCTCGGGGCGGCCGGCGGCGGCACCGGGTGCGACCCGGCCGGGGGAGCGGGCGGCCCGGACCACTGCCGGGTGTCCCGCGATGGGGCCGGGGGAGCGGGCGGCCCGGACCACTGCCGGGTGTCCGGCGGCGTCGGATACGACAGCGTGGGCGGCAGCGGGGGCAGTTCGGCGGAGGGCAGGTCCCAGCCGCCGGTGTCCACGCCGGCCCACGGGTCGACCGGGGTCTGGTGCTCCGGCGGCCCGACGGTCACCGGCGGGGGAGGGGTCGGCTCGGCCGACTCGCCCCAGGCGGGTCGGCGGGGCAGCGGAGGCGGCACCGGGGCCGAACCACTCCACCTGGGCGCCGGGACCTCCGCGGTCGCGGCAGGCTCCGGCTGGTCCGGGGCTTCCGGCTGGTCCGGGGCTTCCGGCTGGTCCGAGGGTTCGGACTGGTCCGGGTGGTCCGAGGGTTCGGGCTGGTCCGAGGGTTCGGGCTGGTCCGAGGGGTCCGGCTGGTCCGGGGGTACGGGTGGGGAGGTCGGCTCGTCGGCGACCGCCCGGTCCCGCTCCGGCTCCGCGCCCGGGGTGCTCCCGTCGGCCGGCCGTGCTCCCGGCTGGGGCTCCGGCATCGCGGCAATCTCCTCTCGCGCCGAACCGAGGTTAATACCGCGCCGCCACCACCGCCGATCGGGCGTGCGCGCGATCGCCGCCGAACCAACGCGTACCCTTGGGCATCATGAGTGCCCCGTCCACGACGCCGCGCGCGGCCGCGACCAACTCCGTGTGGTCCCAGCTCGAGCCGCTGCTACCCCAGATCTCCAAGCCCATCCAGTACGTCGGGGGCGAGTTGGGTGCGGTGACGAAGGACTGGGACTCGGCCACCGTGCGCTGGGCGTTGATGTATCCCGACGCCTACGAGGTGGGCCTGCCCAACCAGGGCGTGCAGATCCTCTACGAGGTGCTCAACGAGCTGCCCGACACCCTCGCCGAGCGGACGTACGCGGTCTGGCCGGATCTGGAGACGCTGATGCGCACGCACGGCGTGCCGCAGTTCACCGTCGACGCGCACCGGGCGGTGCGCGGGTTCGACGTGTTCGGCATCTCCTTCTCCACCGAGCTGGGTTACACCAACATGCTCACCGCGATCGACCTGGCCGGCATCCCGATGCTGGCCGCCGACCGCACCGACGCCGACCCGGTGATCGTGGCCGGCGGGCACGCCGCGTTCAACCCGGAGCCGATCGCCGACTTCATCGACGCCGCGGTGCTCGGCGACGGCGAGGAGGCGGTCCTGGAGATCACCGCGATCGTCCGGGAGTGGAAGGCCGAGGGCTCCCCGGGCGGCCGCGACGAGCTGCTGCTGCGGCTGGCCCGCACCGAGAGCGTCTACGTGCCGCGCTTCTACGACGTCGACTACCTGCCGGACGGCCGGATCCAGCGGGTCGTACCGAACCGGGCGGACGTGCCGTTCCGGGTGCACAAGCGCACGACGATGGACCTGGACGCCTGGCCGTACCCGAAGAAGCCCCTCGTTCCGCTGGCCGAGACGGTGCACGAGCGGTACGCGGTGGAGATCTTCCGGGGCTGCACCCGGGGTTGCCGGTTCTGCCAGGCCGGGATGATCACCCGCCCGGTGCGGGAGCGGTCGATCACCACCGTCGCGCAGATGGTCCGCGAGGGCCTGGAGTTCTCCGGCTTCAACGAGGTCGGCCTGCTGTCGCTCTCCTCGGCGGACCACTCCGAGATCGGCGACATGTGCTCGGGCCTCGCCCAGCAGTACGAGGGCACCAACGTCTCGCTGTCGCTGCCCTCGACCCGGGTGGACGCCTTCAACATCGACCTCGCGCAGGAGCTGTCCCGCAACGGGCGGCGTACCGGCCTGACCTTCGCCCCGGAGGGCGGGTCGGAGCGGATCCGCAAGGTCATCAACAAGATGGTGTCGAAGGAAGACCTGATCCGTACGGTCGTCACCGCGTACACCAACGGGTGGCGGCAGGTGAAGCTCTACTTCATGTGCGGCCTGCCCACCGAGACCGACGAGGACGTCCTCGAGATCGCCGAGATGGCCCACGAGGTGATCAGGGCCGGCCGGGCCGCGACCGGCTCCAAGGACATCCGCTGCACGGTTTCCATCGGCGGGTTCGTGCCGAAGCCGCACACCCCGTTCCAGTGGGCAGCGATGGACCGTCCGGAGGTCATCGACCACCGGCTCAAGATCCTCAAGCAGGCCATCAACGCGGACCGCTCGCTGGGCCGGGCCATCGGCTACCGCTACCACGACGGCGAGCCGTCGCTCATCGAAGGGCTGCTCTCCCGGGGTGACCGCCGGGTCGGCTCGGTCATCCGCAAGGTCTGGGAGAACGGCGGCCGGTTCGACGGGTGGAGCGAGCACTTCTCGTACCAGCGCTGGGTGGAGGCCGCGGCCGAGACGCTGCCCGCGTTCGGGGTGGACCTCGACTGGTACACCACCCGTCAGCGCGACGAGCTGGAGGTCCTGCCCTGGGACCACCTCGACTCGGGCCTCGACAAGGACTGGCTCTGGCAGGACTGGCAGGATTCGTTCAGCGAGTTCGAGCAGGACGACTGCCGGTGGACGCCCTGCTTCGACTGCGGCGTCTGCCCATCGATGGACACCGAGATCCAGATCGGCCCCACCGGCAAGAAGCTGCTGCCGCTCACCCCGCTGGGCGGCAACGGCATGAAGGTCCCGTCGGGCCACTCGCACTCGCACCCCTGACCGCGCTGCCTTCGGGCAGCGCCGGCTGGCGGTGACCCACCACCCTCCACACCCGACATGTCGCCCAACGGGTCCGCGTCTCGCGGGCCCGTTGGCGTTGTTCGGGCTCGGCCCGCGCGGTGCCCCACGCCGAAACTTCCGCGAGATCGGCAGCCATCTGTACCACGTGCTGGTGGCTGGGGCTGCCTCGACTAGGTCAGACTCGATACGCTGCGTCTGACATGGACCGACCCGGCGGGTCGGGGACGGGGGAGGAAACGCATGGGCAGCATCCCGCCGCCGAGCATCGGCGATCTGCAAGTCAGCGTCGAGGACCTGGACGCCGCCGCCACGTACGTCGAGCGGCTCAGGCAGTACATCGACGACACCATCAAGTACGAGATGGAACGCATCAAGGAGCGGATGAAGGGCGACAGCAACAACGCCCAGACCGTCCCGAACGGCACTCCCTTCGGCGCGTACGAGGACGCCCGCATGCAGTGGCGGGCCCTGGAGGTGTCCACGGCGAACATGGAAGCGCACCTCACGACGCTCTCCCAGAAGCTCGCCGCGCTGAAGGAGGGCACCGAGGAGATCGCCAAGGCGTTCCGCGACACCGAGGCGCGTAACGGCGCCAACGGCAAGGAGATCGAGCGGCTGCTGGAGTCGGCGGCGCCGCCGCCCACTGCCAGCGGCGCACCCACCTACCCGTACACGGCCTGAGGGGGACGTCATGGCTGGAGGAACCTGGGAGCGGTGCGTCCGCGAGGTGACGCTCTCCGCGGACCCGGAAACTGTCGGATCGGTCGGAGCGGGCTGGAGCAACCTCTCGAGCGGCCTGCAACAACTGCGGGACGCGCTCGTCGGTCGATCGTTCGTCGGTCCGATCGCGACAGGCCAGGAGCGCCCCCACGTCGGCGGTCTGCCCGGGATGCTCGCCGGTTGGCAGGGCAGCGGTGGCGATGCGTACCGCGAGCACCTGGGCAAGATCGGCAAGCAGATCGAGGATCTCATCACCGACGCGACGAACGTCAGTGGCGCGTTGACGCGGATCGAGGGCGACATCCGCAAGTCGGTCTCCACGATCCCGATCCCACTGATGGACGACTTCGGCTTCAACGAGTGGAGCCTGCCCAACGGCACCGAGCTCGACGATGCCCGCGACGGCGAGAGCTCGTCGGGGTTCCTCGCCGCGCTGCGCAAGGACTACCAGAACAACCCCGGCTCGTACGCCGACGGCGCGTTCCGTGACAAGGCCGACGACCTGGAAGCGACGATGAAGGTCGACGGTCAGGCCGGTGACCAGAAGCGGGGCGGCTGGTGGGACACCGGAGCCCACCTGGACAACTGGTACCGGGACAATCAGAACGCGGCGAACACCGCGATGGCGCCGCTGCCCCAGGCGGTCTACACGGAGCGCCCCAAGCTCACTGTCAACAGCCCAGATAAAATGGACGGAGTGGACGATATCCGTCGCGACCCCCGGGTTCCGCCAACAGGGCGACCCGACATCGGTGGTGGCGACTTCGGCGGGAAGCCCGACATCGGTGGTGGCGGCCCCACGATCGGCAGCAGGCCGCCGGGCATCGGTGACACGGGCGGTCCGACGTCCAGCGTCGACCCGTTCTCCCCAACCAAGCCCGGTGGGCTCGGCGATGGCTCGCCCACCGGCGGCACGGGTCAGCTCACGCCCCCGTCGACCGGCTCCAGCTTGCCGGGCTACGCGGACGGCGACGCTGGCTACAGCAGCGGTCTGGCTGGCGCTACCCCGGGCGGGGTCGGTGGCCTGGGCGGCGGCATCGGCGGCGGCGGGGTCGGCAGCGCCGGTCTCGGTGGCGCCGGCGGTGGTTTCGGAGGCGGTGCCGGCGTCGGCTCGGCCGGCGGGATCGGCGGCGGTGCCGGCGGTGGCCTGGGCGGCGGTGCCGGGATCGGCGTGGGCGGCATCCCCGGCATGGTGGGTGGCGGCAACGGAAAGCTGCCGCCGATGACGAGCGCGGCGAACGCGTTGCGCACGGCCCAGGCCGCCGGCGGCGCCGGGATGGCGGGCGGCGCGCGTGGCGCAGGCGTCGGCGGTGCCGGAATGATGGGCGGCGGCATGATGGGCGGCGCGGGTGGCGCCGGGCAGGGTGGCGGCACCGGCTCTGAGCACTCGTCGTGGTTGACTGAGGATGACGATCCGTGGGGCCCTGGTGACGGGGCGTCCCCGGGTGTCCTTCGATGAGGATGGACGGATGAGGGTGAACGTCGGAGGCCTCCGGCCGGTAGTCGCCTGTCTGCTGGCGGGTTTCCTGGTGGTGGGGGCCGCTCAGCCGGCGGCAGCCGCGCCCCGACGGGCCGAGCAGTGGTATCTGGATGAGCTCCGGATCGAGCAGGTGCACAAGATCTCGACCGGGCGGGGCGTGGTCGTGGCAGTGATCGACAGTGGCGTCGAGGCCAGCCACCCGGACCTGCGCGGTCAGGTGCTTCCCGGTGGTCGCAGCTACGGCGCCTCCGGAGACGGCCGGTCTGACGACGACGGGCACGGCACGCACATGGCCGGCATCATCGCGGCGAAACCGAGCAGCGACGGGGTGGTCGGCATCGCCCCCGGTGTGAAGATCCTGCCCATCAAGATGCGCAAGGACGACGGCTCCTACACGGACGCCGGGGTTGCCAAGGGCATTCGGATGGCCGTCGACGGCGGGGCCAAAGTGATCAACATGTCCATTGGTGGCCCCGGCCTCGCCAATCCCGTGCAGAAGAACGCAATCCAGTACGCGTTGGACCATGACGTCGTCCTGGTTGCCTCTGCGGGTAACACCGCCAAGGGCCATACCGCCGTGGGCAAGCCCGCCAACACCCCTGGTGTGATCGCGGTGACCGGGACGACCAAGGGCGGCGCGTTCTGGTCCGGCTCCGTCCAGGGGCCGGAGGCGGTGGTCGCCGCTCCTGGCGACAGCGTGTACAACGTCACCAACGAGGGGGGCTACGGCTGGGGTGACGGCACCTCCGACTCCGGTGCGATCGTCGCCGCTCTGGCCGCGTTGATCCGCTCCAAGTATCCGGACCTCAACGCTCCGAGCGTGATCAACCGGATCATCCGGACCGCGCGGGACGCGGGCCCGTCCGGGCGAGATCCGCAGTACGGCTTCGGGGTGATCGACCCGATCAAGGCGCTGACGGCCAACGTGCCACCGGTTACCGCCAACCCGCTGCTCGACCCGGCCGCGGCGGCGACCGACCCGGGCCCGGCCCGTGCCGAGGGCGCGGACGAGGACTTCGACGTCACCCAGCACGGCGATCGCGGTGGCCCCACCGACCAGCAGGTCATGGTGATCGGCATCGGCATCGCCGTGGTGCTGGTGTTGTTGCTGGGTCTGGTGGTCTTCCTCATCTGGAACCGCCGTCGGTACCGGCGGGAGGCGGCCCGGGCCGCCGACATCCCGGACGAGGTGCTCGACCGGGCGGCCCAGGGCGCGTACCCGCCGCCTGACGCGAGTTACGCCCCACCGCCGGGCTACCCGCCCCCACCCGGTCACGCCCCTCATACCGGGTATGCCCCGCCTTCCGATTACGCCCCTCCTTCGGGTTACGCCCCTCCCTCCGGCTACACCCCGCCCCCCGGCTACGGCCAGGCGCCGGGCGGGTCGCCGCCCGCGCCGCCGAGGGAGCCGTAACCGGTCCGATCATGGTGGCCGGCTGGTGACCTCCGCGTCGCCGGCCGGCCGTTGGCCTTCGTGCCGGGTGGTCGCGACCCTGGCGGCTGGTTTGTGTCCGTCTGTCCGGCGGTTCGGCCGCCCCGGCTGCGTACCGTCACGAGCCCTGCGCCAGGATGGGCGGACACGCAGGTACACCCGAGGAGCCCACGATCGCCAGAAAGCCTCAACCCGAGGGCGGCCAGGCGCCGGTCGTCCAGCGCGTCCGCATCCGCTACGCCAAGCGCGGGCCGCTGCGGTTCACCTCGCACCGGGACTTCGCCCGGGCGTTCGAGCGCGCGCTACGCCGGGCCGCCGTGCCGGTCGCCTTCTCCCAGGGTTTTCACCCGCACCCGAAGATCTCCTACGCCAGCGCCGCCCCGACCGGGGTGGCGAGCGAGGCGGAGTACCTGGAAATCGCCCTCCAGGCGACCGTCGACCCGGAGGCGTTGCGCGCCGCGTTGGACGCCGCGCTCTCGCCGGGGCTGGACGTCCTGGACGCCGTGATCGCCGAAGGGGGCAACCTGCCGGACCGGATCGAGGCGTCGCACTGGCACATCGAGTTGCCTGAGGTTGACACCGCGGTGCTGCGCGCCGCGGTGGACGCCTTCGTCGCGGCCGAGGAGGTGCTGGTCGAGCGGATGACCAAGCAGGGCCGACGTACTTTCGACGCCCGAGCCGCCGTGATATCGATCGATGTCCAACTGCCTACGCCGACGCCTTCCGGGGCGCCGGCCGTACCGTGTGCGATACTCGAACTGGTCGTGCGGCAGGTCACCCCGTCCGTACGGCCCGATGACGTCCTTTCCGGCCTCCGCGTGGTGGCCGACCTGGAGCCGCCGGTTTCGCCGAGGGTGACACGGCTGGCTCAGGGCACGTTGACCGCGCAGGGTGCGATCGTGGATCCGTTGGATGCGGACCGCGACGGGGCAGCCATCGTTGGGCACTGACCGACGGTCGGTGTTCTGGCAGGCAGACTTCGGCGGTCGCGCACCACGCGCGCCCGGCGGAAACACTTTTGCGGCGACCCTGCGTGGCAGCGCTCACCCGCGCCCGGGCTAGCCAGAACTGGAGAACGTCCATGCTCGAGAACGAGCCCGAGGGCGGCGAACGGACCGGTTCACAGCCGGCCGGTGACACCGCCGACCAGAGCACCACGGCCGACGGCGCCGCCGTCGAGACCTCCACCACGGCTGTCGGTTCGGCCTCGGTGGAACCGGCTGGCGCGGAGAGCGCTCCTGCTGAGGCCACCGAACCGGCCGCCCCGGTGCGGCGCACCCGGGCGACCCGTCGTCGGGCCGCCCCGCTCAACCAGCCGGAGCAGACCGACGCCCCGATCGAGGCGCCCACCGGTGGTGCCGGCAACGTCGAGTCGCCGCAGGCGGAGGTCTTCGCCCCGGTCTCCGGTGACCTGGACGTCGCACCGAAGACCCCCCGGCGCCGCCGCAAGGCCACCCCCGTCGAGACGACCGCCGAGGAGCCGCTGGTCGCCGCCTCCGCGGAGGCGGCCTCGGCCGAGGTGGTGCCGCCGGTCAAGGTGACCCGTACCCGGCGAAAGAAGGCCACGCCGGCGGCCGTCGAGGAGCCGCCCGCCGCCGAGCAGCCGGCCGCCGCCGACGAGCCGCTTGCGGTCGAGGAGCCGGTCGTCGAGGAGCCGGACGTCGCTGAGGAGCCGGCGGAGTCCGACCTGCGCGAGGCCGAGGCCGAGTTGAACGACTCCCCGGCCCTCCCGAGCACGTCCGCCGCAGAGCTGGCCTGGAGCAGTGGTGCGCAGGACCGCTCCGGCGAGGTGCCACCGGGTGTGGCCGTCTCCGGTGTGACGGATGAGCCGAACGAGCCGGCCGAGATCGAGCCGGAGCAGCCGCGTACCCGTCGTCGGCGCGCCGCGCTCTCCGCGCCCACAGTGCTGTTCATGGCACCCCAGCCGGACGCCGTGCCGGTGACCCGACCGGTGGAGCCCGCCGCGGCGGCCGAGGAGCCGGCCGTCGAGGAGGCCGCCGAGCCGTCCCGCCGCCGTCGGCGTGGCCGCCGCGAGGTCGAGCCGGTGGAGCCGATCGAGGCCATCGAGGCCGAAGAGGAGCCGACCGAGGAGGCCGACGAGGCCGCCGAGGCGGATGAGGACGACGAGGACAGCGCCGCCGCGCGCCGCCGCCGCCGGCGTGGTCGCCGGGGCCGGGGCCGGGGCAAGGGCGGGGCCGACGACGCCGAGGACGAGGAGTCCGAGGAGGCGGCGCAGGCCGACGAGGAAGAGACCGCCGAGGCAGAGGCCGAGGCCGACGAGGACGAGGAGTCCGAGGGCGGGGACGGTCTGACCCGTCGTCGTCGTCGCCGTCGTCGTCGGGGCGCCGGTGACACCGAGGGCGCGGCGGACGACGGTGTGCCGACAGTGGTGAAGATCCGCGAGCCGCGCCGGACCGTCGACGAGGTGCAGGGTGTGTCCGGCTCGACCCGGCTGGAGGCCAAGCGCCAGCGCCGCCGGGACGGTCGGGAGCAGCGCCGTACCCGCCCGCCGATCCTCAGCGAGTCGGAGTTCCTGGCGCGCCGGGAGGCCGTCGACCGGGTGATGGCGGTCCGCCAGCGCGGTGACCGCACCCAGATCGCCGTCCTGGAGGACGGTGTGCTGGTCGAGCACTACGTCACTCGCAACTCCTCCGGGACGATGGCCGGCAACGTGTACCTCGGCAAGGTGCAGAACGTGCTGCCGAGCATGGAGGCCGCGTTCGTCGACGTCGGTCGGGGCCGCAACGCCGTGCTGTACGCCGGTGAGGTCAACTGGGACACCTCCGGGCTGGAGGGGCGGGCCCGCTCGATCGAGCAGGCGCTGCGCTCCGGCGACTCGGTGCTGGTCCAGGTCACCAAGGACCCGATCGGGCACAAGGGCGCACGGCTGACCAGCCACATCGCGCTCTCGGGCCGGCACCTGGTCTACGTACCCAACGGCAACGCCTCGGGGATCAGCCGCAAGCTGCCGGACAACGAGCGCAAGCGGCTGCGGGACGTGCTCAAGAAGCTGGTCCCGGACGGTGCGGGCGTGATCGTCCGGACGGCAGCCGAGGGCGCCACCGAGGACGAGCTGGCCCGCGACGTCAAGCGGCTCCAGGCGCAGTGGGAGGACATCCAGGCCAAGGCCGCCGAGGGTGGCGCTCCGGCGCTGCTCTACGGGGAGCCCGACCTGGTCATCCGGGTTGTCCGGGACCTGTTCAACGAGGACTTCCGCGAGCTGGTGATCGAGGGCGAGCAGTCGTACGACATCGTCGAGTCGTACCTGTCGCACGTCTCCCCGGACCTTGTCGACCGGGTGCGCCGGCACGTCGGCACGAGTGACGTCTTCGCCGAGTACCGGATCGACGAGCAGATCATCAAGGGCCTGGACCGCAAGGTCTTCCTGCCCTCCGGCGGCTCGCTGGTGATCGACCGCACCGAGGCGATGACTGTCGTCGACGTCAACACCGGCAAGTACACCGGCTCCGGGGGCAACCTGGAGGAGACGGTCACCCGCAACAACCTGGAGGCTGCGGAGGAGATCGTCCGTCAGCTCCGGCTGCGGGACATCGGCGGCATCGTGGTGATCGACTTCATCGACATGGTGCTGGAGTCGAACCGTGAGCTGGTGCTGCGCCGGCTCACCGAGTGCCTGGGCCGGGACCGCACCAAGCACCAGGTCACCGAGATCACGTCGCTCGGCCTGGTGCAGATGACCCGTAAGCGGATCGGCGCGGGCCTGCTGGAGGCGTTCAGCGAGACCTGCGAGTGCTGCAAGGGTCGGGGCGTCATCATGCACACCGAGCCGGTGCCGGAGAAGCCGCGTCCGGCCGGTGCGGGGGAGAAGGTCAAGGCTGTCGCCTCGGCGGTGGCTCCCGCTCCCGCTCCGGCGGCCGAGCAGGGTGCCACCTCGTCCCGTCGCAGGGCACGCAAGAACGCCCCGGCCGCGGCCGAGCGGACCGCTGTCGAGGTGGTCGACACCGACACCACGGCCGAGCCGGACGCCGACTACCAGGACACCATGGGCTACGACCTGTCCCGCTACGAGTCGGACACCGCCGCCGCACCGGCGATCTCCGACGCTCAGCAGGGCGAGTCGGCCCGCCTGGCCGCGGCGGACGACCCGGACGCGCTCGCTGACGGTGAGGGCGACGAGGAGACCACCGAGGGCGGTGGCGGCCGTCGCCGGTCGCGTCGCGGTGGCGCACGTCGGCGGACCCGCCCCTGAGCGCCTGACCGGCCACGTGTTTGACGAGGTCCCTCTCCCGGCAAAGTGACGGGGGAGGGACCTCGTCGTTGTGGCCACCCGGTCGTCGATCGGTCGTCCCGAGTCAGGAGAAGAAGATGCGCCGTCTGCTCGCGCTCACCGCGCTGCTCACCATGCTCTCCGTCGCGGCCGGCTGCTCCACCGGTGGGACCGCCGAGGGCGCTGGCTCGGCGGCCGCTGGCACCCCTCCCGGCCCGACCGGCATGCCGGCCAGCGGTGGTGTGGCGGGTGGTAACGCCACCCAGGTCTGCGCCGCCGCGCAGGAGGCCAGCACGACTGCCGTCCGGACGTACGTGGGGGAGCTGGGTCGGATGCTCGCGGCGGTGGGCGCCGGGGACAGCCGTACGGCCGAGGCCGCCCGGGTACGGGCCGAGGCGGCGTTGGCGAACTGGCGGACCGTACTGCGGGAGCAGTCGGAGCGGACTGACGATCCGCAGCTCAAGACGCTGCTCACCGACCTCGGCACCGAGGTTTCCGCTCTCGGTGCCGACGTAGAGTCGATCGACGAGACCGAACTCGACCGGCTCCAGCAACGCCTCGACCAGCTCTGCGCGCGCTGACCAGGGCGGGCCGGTTTGGGGTCCGGGCTCGCGATGGCGTACTCTTGCCTGCGGCCCACCTTTGGTGTGCCGAGTTCCCGTGTGCCCGCGCCGCCGTGCACTGCTACCCGGCGAGCCGCTGCGGGAACGACCGCCAGCAGCCTCAACGACAGGGAGTCCGCCTCCGATGTACGCGATCGTCAAGACCGGCGGCAAGCAGTACAAGGTCGCCGAGGGCGACGTGATCGAGGTCGAGAAGCTCACCGGTGCCCCCGGTGACGCGGTGAAGCTCACCGCGGTGCTCCTCGTCGACGGTGACGACCTGGTGACCGACGCGGCGAAGCTTGCCGAGGTCGCGGTGTCCGGCGAAATCGCCGCGCACACCAAGGGCCCGAAGATCCGGATCCACAAGTTCAAGAACAAGACTGGCTACCACAAGCGCCAGGGTCACCGTCAGCCGTTGACCCAGGTCAAGGTGACCGGCATCTCCAGCGGGAAGTAGGTCGTCCTCCAATGGCTCACAAAAAGGGTGCGTCCAGCTCGCGTAACGGTCGTGACTCCGCGGCCCAGCGACTCGGCCTGAAGCGCTTCGGTGGTCAGGTCGTCAGCGCCGGTGAGATCATCATCCGGCAGCGTGGCACCAAGTTCCACCCCGGTGACCTGGTCGGCCGTGGCGGCGACGACACGCTGTTCGCGCTGTCCGCCGGTGCGGTCCTGTTCGGCACCAAGCGCGGTCGCAAGACCGTCAGCATCGTTCCGCAGCAGTAGTTCTCGGGCTAAGCGGGCCGCGGACCTCCGGGTCCCGGCCCGCTTAGCCTTTTTAGCGAAGTGCGAGGTTGGACCTCGCTGGAAGGATTGACGCCGTGGCAACGTTCGTTGACCGGGTCGTTCTGCATCTGCAGGCCGGCGATGGCGGGCACGGTTGTGCCTCGATCCACCGCGAGAAGTTCAAGCCCTTCGGTGGGCCGGACGGCGGCAACGGTGGGCACGGGGGCAGCGTGTCCCTGGTGGTCGACCCGCAGGTGACCACGCTGCTCGACTTCCACTTCCACCCGCACGTCAAGGCCGACAACGGCAAGGGCGGCGCCGGCTCGAACCGGGACGGGGCCAACGGCCACAACCTGGTGCTGAAGGTGCCCAACGGCACAGTGGTGCAGACCTCCGACGGCACGGTGCTGGCCGACATGGTCGGTGCCGGCACCACCTTCGAGGTCGCCCGCGGCGGGCGCGGCGGGCGGGGCAACGCCTCGCTGGCCAACGCCAAGCGCAAGGCGCCCGGCTTCGCCGAGCTGGGGGAGCCCGGCGACCAACTGGACATCGTGCTGGAGCTGAAGAGCGTGGCCGACGTGGGCCTGGTGGGCTTCCCGTCCGCTGGCAAGTCGTCGCTGATCTCGGTGATCTCCGCCGCGAAGCCGAAGATCGCCGACTACCCGTTCACCACACTGGTGCCCAACCTCGGCGTGGTCCGGATGGACAACCACACCTTCACCGTCGCGGACGTGCCGGGCCTGATCCCCGGCGCGGCCACCGGTAAGGGCCTGGGCCTGGAGTTCCTGCGCCACATCGAGCGTTGCGCCGTGCTGGTGCACGTCATCGACTCGGCGACCCTGGAGCCCGGCCGTGACCCGGTGGCCGACATCGACGCCATCGAGGCCGAGCTGAGCCAGTACGGCGGCCTGACCGACCGCCCACGGCTGGTCGCCATCAACAAGATCGACGTGCCGGACGGCCGTGACCTCGCCGAGATCGTGCGCCCCGACCTGGAGGAGCGCGGTTACCAGGTGTTCGAGGTCTCCGCGGCCACCCGGGAGGGGCTCAAGGAGCTGACCTACGCGATGGCCGATCTGGTCGACGCAGAGCGTAAGGCCGCTCCGCCCGCCGAGCCGACCCGGATCGTCATCCGCCCGATCGCCGTGGACGACGACGGTTTCACCATCACGGCCGAGGCGGACGGCTCGTTCACGGTGCGCGGTGTCCGGCCGGAGCGCTGGGTCAAGCAGACCAACTTCGACAACGACGAGGCGGTCGGCTACCTGGCTGACCGGCTGGCCCGGCTCGGGGTGGAGGACAAGCTGGCCAAGGCCGGCGCGCAGCCCGGTGATCTGGTCCGGATCGGTGTGCGCGAGTTCGACTGGCAGCCGACGCTCTTCGCCGGTGTGGACTTCAAACCCGGCAACCGGGGCACCGACGTCCGCCTGGAGGAGAAGTCGAACCGGGCTTCCGCAGCGGATCGGCTCGCCGCCCGGAAGGCTCGCCGGGTGCGCTCGGCCGACGATCTGGGTGCGGACGCGTCCGACGACGACATCGACGACGAGGACGACGCCGAGTAGTTCGTTGCCCTCCGTGGTGGGGTTGATTCCCGGAAACCTCCCCGAAATCCACGCGTCCTAGCGTGGGGTGATGCTGATCGAGTCCCGGCCTGCCACCGATCCGGAGATCGCCGCCATGGTCATCGCGCAGCAGCGTGAGCTGCGCGAGGCCGATGGTGGGTTGGACGGGCAGGTCTTCGTTCCCCATGACGACGTCCGCTACCTGGCGGTGGTGGTGAACGGTCGGGCGGTCGCCTGCGGGGGCCTCCAGGCGCTCGATGCCGAGTCCGGCGAGGTGAAGCGGATGTACGTCCGGCCCGCGTACCGGGGGCGTGGGATCGGTCGTCAGTTGCTCGCCGCGCTGGAGGAGTGCGCGTTCCGGCAGGGGCACTCGGTGGTCTGTCTGGAGACGGGCACCTACCTGCCGGCCGCTATCGCCTTGTACACAGCGTGTGGCTACCAGCAGATCCCGGTCTACGGCGAGTACGTGGGCAACCCGTACAGCGTCTGTTTCGCCAAGCGGTTGCCGGTCGCGGCCTGACGGCCGCGTGGCCGCTGCCGCCTCGCCGGTTTCAGGCGCCGGTGCTGGCGTGCTCGACGGTCACCGGCTTCGACTCCGGCGAGGCGTGCTGGCGCAGCACGATGCTCAGCAGGATCAGCGCGCCGACGGCGAGAAACTCGCTCTGCCAGTTCTGCATGGACTGGAACCAGAAGTCACTGGTGCCGAGGAACTCCCACACCCCGATCGGCGGCGCCCCGCTCTGGAGCGCCTGCTCCTGGTTGTACGCGGCGGTGCCACCGAGCAGGTGACCGACGAACGAACCGGCGAAGATCAGCAGCAGGGCGAGGGAGAGGCTGTTCCGGTAGATCACCAGCGGCAGGCCGCCGACGCGTACCGGCCAGGGTGACTGCGGGGTCGCCCGGCGCTCGTCGTCCTCCGGTCGGTCAGTCTGGTCCACCGGTTTCGACTCGGCCGAGCCCCGCTGCACCAGGTACGCGGTGAGCAGCACGTACCCGCCCATCTGGAGGAACTCCGACTCCCAGTTCTCGAAGACCGCCTCGGCGAAGTGCCCACTGGTCAGGTACGCCGGCCAGCTCAGCGGCGCGGCCCCGTACTCGGTCAGCTCCTCGTTGTGGGTCTGCCAGCCGAAGACGCTCTGCAACACCAGGAAGACCAGGAACGCCCCCAGCATGGCGACGGCCAGGGCGTTGTCACGCAGCCAACGAGGCATGGTCGCACCTCCTTCGCCGGCCGAATTACCCCTGCCGGCGAGACCGCGAAACCACAAAAGTCCAGTTCAGTGCCGGTCGGCGGGGTTGTCCAGGCGTCCGCCGGTGCCGGCCTGGTTCGACAGCAGCAGCCCGAGCGCGAGCATCCCGAAGCCGAGCGCGAGGTGCAGCCAGTTGTCGGCGTCGTTGACCGGCAGGATGTTCGCCCCGCCCTCCGGGTTGACCGCCTCGATCGCCAGGCCGTAGAGCCAGAGGGCGAGGTAGATCGCGCCACCGGCGGCCAGGAAGACGCGGGCACCGGCGACGCTGCGGGCCAGCACCAGGCCGACCAGCCCGAAGAGCAGGTGCACCACGTTGTGCAGGATCGACACCTGGAACAGCCCGAGCAGGTGGGCCTCCGAGTGGTGCCCGGCGAACCGCAGCTCGCCGTAGTCGGTGGTGATGCCGGGAATGAAGCCGAGGACGCCGATCAGCAGGAAGACCCCGGCCACCACCAGCGCGGCCAGCTGGACCCGGGGTCGAGGACCGGCCGCTCGGCCGCCCCGTGCGCCTCGTGCCATCGCTGCCCCCTCCGTGGATCTACCGGCCTCGCGAACCTCACTGTCCGCAGCGGCGACGTGACGCAGCCCGACGATCCTCCATTTTGAAGACCAACCGGTGGGCCGCGCAGATAAATGCACGAAGAGGTATGGAAGCCAGAACGCAGGGTAGGTGAATGGTCAGCGGCGGCGGCAACGCGCCGCATCCCCCCAGCACAACCGCTACGACTTTCTGAGCGGAAGGGAAATCATGACTTACGATCTTTCACCTACGTCTTCCACGTACGGGCAGCAGTCGACAAACGGCGGTGGCGTCCGCGACCAGGCGCGCCAGGTCGGGTCGGAGGCCGCGCAGGCTGGTGGCGCTGTCGCCCAGACCGCCAAGGAGCAGGGCACCGAGGTCGGCCGTGAGGCGGCCCGGCAGGCCCGCAACCTGTACGGCGAGGCCCGCAGCCAGCTCGCCAGCCAGACCGGTGAGCAGCAGCGCCGAGCCGCCGGTGGGCTACGTTCGCTGGCCGACGAGATGCGCTCGATGGCCGAGCAGGGTGGCCAGGCCGGCCCGGTGACCGAGTTGGCCCGCCAGGCCGCCGACCGGGTGCAGGGTGTCGCCGGTTGGCTCGAGCAGCGCGAGCCCGGCGACCTGATCACCGAGGTACGCGACTACGCGCGGCGTAACCCGGGCACCTTCCTGGTCGGCGCGGCGGTGCTCGGTGTGCTGGCCGGCCGGCTGACCCGTGGCATCTCGGCCGCCGGCGACGACTCCGGCAACGGGTCCTCGACCTTCCGGGGCGCCGGGGCGTACGACCCGGAGCAGACCGCCGTGATCCCGACGCAGCCGCCGGCGCCCCGCGCGGTGCCGGACGCCGTTCCGCCGGGCGGCTACCTCGACCCGACCCCTGGTACGCACACCCCGCCGACATCAGGTGGCTACACCGACCAGACGCCCGGCACCTACGCCGACCCGGCGTCCGGCGGCTCCTCCGAGCCGGGCCGGGGCGACTACCCGGAGCACTCCGGCACCGGCCAGCCGCTGCCGCCGGTGACCCAGACCGACCCGCTGCCGGGCGTGCCGTCCAGCGGCAGCAGCCCTCGCCCGTGAGCCGCCGAGTCGTCCGAAGGGAGGCGACGGCATGAGCATGCCGACGCAGGGGTCCGGACTGGACTCCGGTTACCACCCCGACGCGGGTGCCCCGCACACCGCGTCGGAGGTGAAGGGCAGCTCGCTGGGTGACCTGATGCGTCAGGTCACCACCGACCTGTCGACGCTGATGCGTCAGGAGGTCGAGCTGGCCAAGGCCGAGATCCGGCAGGAGGGCAAGAAGGCCGGCAAGGCCGCGGGCCTCTTCGGCGGTGCCGGCTTCGGCGGCTACATGGTGGCCCTCTTCGTGTCCATCGCCATCTGGCAGTTCCTGGACAACGTCATGGACTCCGGTCTGGCCGCGCTGATCGTGGCCGTGATCTGGGCCGTGGTCGCCGCGGTCCTCTACTCGATGGCCAAGAAGAACGCCCAGCACGTACGCGGGCTCAAGCAGACCAACGACAGCGTGCAGCGGATCCCCGACGCGCTCAAGCCGCACCCGGAGGGAGTAACCCGATGAGCACCGATCCCGATCAGATCCGCCGGGAGATCGAAGCCACCCGTAACAGCCTCAGCTCCGATGTGGACGCGCTGGCGTACAAGGTCAGCCCCAGCCGCATCGTCGACGACCGCAAGCAGCGGGCCCGTTCCGCTCTGCAGAATGTGAGGGACAAGGTCATGGGAACCGCGTCTGACCTCGGCCACGGCACCGGCCAGGCCGCCCACTCGGTGGGTGACCGCGCCTCGTCGGCGGCCTCCAGCGTCAGCGACGCCGCGCACTCGGCGGCGACCACCGTCAGCGACGCCGCGCACAGCGCGCCGCGGGTGATCCGGCAGAAGTCCCAGGGCAACCCTCTCGCCGCCGGCCTGATCGCGTTCGGGGTCGGCTGGCTGGCCTCGTCGCTGATCCCGGCCTCCCGCCGCGAGCAGCAGGCCGCCACCCAGGTGAAGGCCAAGGTCAGCGAGCACAGCGGGGCCGTGAAGGAGAAGCTGGGCGAGGTGGCCAGCGAGCTGCGCGAGCCGGCCCAGCAGGCCGCCGATTCGGTGAAGTCCACCGCTCAGGACGCCGTGCACGCGGTCAAGGACGACACGAAGTCCGCCGCCCACCAGGTCAAGGACCACGCAACTCCCTGACCCACCCCAACCCAGCGCGACAGCTCGCGGTCACCCTCGGGTGCCCGCGAGCTGTTGCGTTCGGCTCAGCGCGATCTCGCGATTTCGGCCGGAGTTCTGTGGGGCTACCGGCGGTTTTGTCCCGACCGAAAGTGCAAGATCGCGGGGAGGCGTGGGTTGCGCGGGGCGGGGTTGGCGGCTCGGCGGATTCGGGTGTCGCCGTAGCGGACGCCGCCCAGCAGGAGACGCTGGGTGACCGCCAGCCAGCCGCACACACCGCGTTCCAGCAGCCAGAGGGGGGCCGCCAGCGCTGTGGCCGGCGGGAACACCCGGGTGCCGCCGGCGCGGCGGCGACCCGTCTCGGCCAGGGCGACGACACCGGCCACCGCGCCGAGCAGCAGCCTGGGGCGGCGCGACACGACCGCCGCCGCCAGCGCCGGCAGCACCGCGAGCGCGGTCAGCAGGCGCGCCGGCTGAGCCAGATCGTCGTACGCCTGACGGACCCGTTGACCGCGGAAATGCGCGGCGTCCGGAGGCAGCCGGCGGACGTACAGCCAGGCCGGAGCGGCCTCGGTGCCGCCGTACCCGCGCACAGTGCGGATCAGCTCCAGGTTCTCGAAGAGCACGTCCGGGTCGTAGCCGCCCATCGCGAGGAAGGTGCTGCGCCGCACGGCAAGGGTGCCCGGGTAGTCCGCCCCGAGCGCCCGGTTGAGCAGCGTGCGGCCGGTGTCCCACCAGGCGTGCCAGGGCAGCGGGTCGAAGTAGTTCTGCGGTCGCACCAGGTCGGCCCGGCCCAGCAGCCGGTCTACCGCGCTCAGCGCGGACTCGTCGTACCGGACGTCGTCGTCGGCGATCACCACGTGCTCGTGGCCGGCCGCGCGGACGCCGGTGTGCACGCCCAGCACCTTGCCGTTGAGCCCACGCTCACTCGGATCCGGTGAAAGGTGCCGGATCAACCCTTGCCACGCCTCGGCGTGCCGGGCGAAGAGGGTCGGAGGTGAGCCGTCGACCACGAGCACCTCGACCCGGTCACCGAGCCAGCGCAGGTAGTCGGTCAGCTCGGCCAGGCCGGTGTCGGTGTCGGTGTGCCAACGCAGCGGTAGCACGTACGTCATCGGTAGGCGGGTCGGCGGGGCTTCGGTCCGCCGTGTCGCTTCGTCACCTCGACCACGCACGATCATCGTCCGCTCAGGAGGTGTGGCGGACGTTGGTGAGGGTCAGCCCGAGGGGCGGCAGTGCTGGCATCCGGTGCAGATCCAGGGCCAGGTTCTGGACGGGAACGTCGTAGCGCATGGTGGTGACGAGGTTGGTGACCGCCCGCTTCATCAGGTCGATGGTGATCCACTCACCGGCGCAGCGGTGCCCGGCCCAGTGCTCACCGCCGCCCTGCGGGATCAGCTCGAACGGGTCCACCCGGCGGCCCGCGAACCGCTCCGGGCGAAACAGCTCCGGTTGCGGCCAGAGTGTCGGGTGGTGGTTGGTGCCGTAGAGGTCGAGCAGCACCCGCCGGCCGCGCGGGAAGTGGTGGCCCTGCCAGTCGAAGGACCGCCGGACCCGGGCCGCCGCCATCGGAAAGAACGGGTAGTAGCGGCGTACCTCCTGGACGAAGTGCTCGGTGGCCTCGTCGTCGTCACGGATCCGTTCCCGCCAGGCCGGATGGTCGTGCAGGGCGAGCGCGGCGAAGGTCATGTACTGGTCGACGGCGACCACCGGGCGCAGCACGTTGAGCAGCTCCACCGCCGCGATCCGCCGGGGAAGGAGGTTGCCGCGCCCGTCCCGGTGTTCGGCGATCACGGCCAGGGCGCTACCGGCCGGCGCCCGAGCGAAACCGACCCGGGTCCGCTCGACGAGGTCGGCGAGCCAGCGTTCGGCGCGGTACCGGGCCAGCCGTCCCCGCCAGTGCCGGGGTCCCAGCACGGCCGGCGCCTCGATCATGGCGTGCAGCTCGACGGTGCGGCGCTCGACCTGCGACGCGGGCAGCGGCACCCCGGCCCAGGCGCAGATCACCCGGGTCAGCATTCGGCCCAGCTCGTCGTAGAGCGACACCGGGCCGGCGGCCTCCCAGGCGGCGGCCCGGGTCCGCCACTCGTCGTCGAAGAGTCGACCGAGCCGCTGGATCGCCGCCGGTGTCATGATCGACATGAACATGGCCTTGCGGTCGGAGTGCTCCGGCCCGTCCAGCCCCAGCACCCCGCGCCGCCCGGTCAGGGTTCGCTGCACGCGCAGCGGCATCGCTGTGGCGCGTTGGAAGCGGTCGGTGTCGTAGAACAGCTCCGCCGCCGGCCGGCCGCGCAGGCAGATGGTCGGGGCCAGCAGGATCCGGGTCTTGAAGACGTCGCTGCCGTACCGCTCGCAGCGCTCGCCGATGAACCGGTAACCGGCGCGGAGCAGCGCGAGGGTGCTGTCCGGGCTGCGGTCGGCCGGCATGCTCGCCATCGGGTCTCCTCACGCACAGGTGCGGCTGGTCGCCGTTTGTCAGCGCGCATACCCCCGTCGACGCCGCTGAACCCCGCCCGGCTGGCCCCTCCCAGGGGCGGCGGAACCTGGTTTGCTGCTGGTGGGACGAGCACGGGGAGGGCGGATGCGCGACAACACATCGCCGCACTGGCGGCAGCGGCGAGCGGCCGGGGCACTCGGCGGAGGCCGCGACGGGCGGTCACTGATCGGGCCGCCGAGGCGGCCCACCCGTCCGCACCGGTTCTTCACAGTGCACCTGGGCTTCACCGCGCCCGGCCCGGCTGAGGCCCGCGAGCTGGCCGTGGCGTACGCGGAGGCGCTGAGCCTGCTCCGCTCGGAGGTGGCAATCGGTGCGGCGGCTCTGTCACCGGCGGACGCCTGGCAGCGGGCCGAGCGGCTGTTCTGCGGCGCGGTCGGCCCGGACGGCGAACGCTGCGTCGACGTGGCCGACCATCCGGGCTTCCACCACGCCCCTGGCCCGGGTGGCCTCGGCTGGGGCGACGGCGATGTTCCCGGCGATGGTTGACCCTCAGCCCTGGATGGCCGATCCGGGGGTGTGTCGGCCGACCCGCCAGCGTGGCCGTGCCGGTGCCCGTGGTCGGGACACCGG